>DAOMAH010000352.1:0-1950 GCA_035426725.1 Acinetobacter sp. | reverse complement strand
CACCATTCGCATCTTTAATGACTTCATCGCATTTGATTACATAAGCATGGCGTAAACGTACTTCACCATCAGGAATCAAGCGTTTAAAGCCTTTTGGTGCAATTTCTTCAAAATCTTTACGATCAATATAAATTTCACGTGTTAAGGGAATAACGCGTTCTCCCATATCAACGTTTGGATGGCGTGAATGCGTTAAATCTAAATCTTCAGGCAAATTAGTCAATGTCACTTTCAATGGATTCAGTACTGCCATCCCACGTGCCGCTGTATTTTCTAAAGACTGACGAATACAGAACTCAAGCATTGCCACATCAACAATACCATCCGTTTTAGAAACGCCTACACGCTTACAGAAATCACGAAGACCTTCCGCGGTAAATCCACGGCGACGCATCCCCACAACCGTTGGCATACGAGGATCATCCCAACCATTGACATGATTGCCTTCCACCAATTTACGCAATTTACGTTTAGAGGTAATGGTGTAATCAATATTCAAACGTGAAGATTCGTACTGACGCGGCACAGCTTGTGAATTAACTTTCGCTACAATCCAGTCATAGAATGGACGGTGGTCTTGGAATTCTAAGGTACAGAGTGAATGAGTAATGCCTTCAATCGCATCTGACAATGGATGTGCATAGTCATACATTGGATAAATCTTCCAAGTATCACCCGTTTGGTGATGCTCTGAATGCAATACGCGGTAAAGAATCGGATCACGCATATGCACATTTGGGCTCGCCATATCAATTTTGGCACGTAAAACGGCTTTACCCTCACCCAATTCACCATTACGCATTTGCTCAAAGTGAGCGAGATTTTCTGCAATAGTTACATCACGATACGGCGAGTTTTTACCAGGCTCAACAAAATTACCACGGTTCAGCTTAATTTCTTCAGGAGTTTGCAAATCGACATATGCATTACCTTGTTCAATCAATTGCACTGCCCACGCATACAATTGATCAAAATAACTAGATGCATAACGAGTTTCACCATTCCAGTGAAAACCCAGCCATTTCACGTCATTGGCAATACCATCGACATATTCTTGTTCTTCAGCATCTGGGTTGGTGTCGTCAAAACGTAAATTACACAAACCATCAAATTCTTCAGCTATGCCAAAGTTCAAACAAATTGCTTTGACATGACCTATATGAAGATAACCATTTGGTTCAGGTGGGAAACGCGTCACCACTTTTTGAGTCCGACTTTCTTTTAAGTCATCTGTAATGACTTGACGGATAAAATCTAAGCCTGCTTGTTGTTCTTGCTGCACGGCATCGACAGAGGCATGAGTATTCGGTGTCGGGGTCTTTGGCAGTTCTGAAACAACATCATTTGGCTTCATAGGATGTAAATCACTTCTTAGATTTAAAAAAGGAAATAAAAACGTAATCTTTGTTTTTTCTAAAAGAATTTACGTTTTTTACTTGCCTTGTAGTTTACAGTTTGCTTATGCTTCTCTCAACCAAAAACCCATGGTCATAAACCCATATTTAGGAGATGTATGTAATGAGTTTTCCTCAAGTTGAATTAAATACCAATAAAGGTCGTGTTGTTCTTGAGCTTAATGCTGAAAAAGCACCAAAAACGGTTGCAAATTTCTTAGAGTATGTACGTGACGGTTTTTATGATGGCGTGATTTTTCACCGCGTGATTGAAGGTTTTATGATCCAAGGCGGTGGCATGGATGAAAACTTCAAAGAAAAAGCAACTCGCGATTCTATCGAAAACGAAGCAGATAACGGCTTAAGTAACGATGAAGGTACAGTTGCAATGGCGCGTACTCAAGCACCTCATTCTGCATCTGCTCAATTCTTCATTAACGTTAAAAACAACTCTTTCCTAAACCATACAGGTAAAACTGCTCAAGGTTGGGGTTATGCCGTGTTTGGTAAAGTGGTTGAAGGGTTGGACGTCGTTAGCGCAATTAAAGGCGTACGT
>DAOMAH010000351.1:0-1966 GCA_035426725.1 Acinetobacter sp. | reverse complement strand
TTTGAAAATTATATCGCTGAAAAACCCTTTACAGATAGGTTTGTGCAACAAAGCCCCTTCAGCACTAAACTTGATTATGTAACGAAATCAAGTTAAATTATATTCAGATGAAATGAATGTGATGTGGGTGAGCTATGTCTGCAAAGAAACAGTCTGGGCATGGTGGTGAAAGAGCCAATGCAGGGCGCAAAGCCGTGTATAACGAAACAACCAAAGCCATTCGTGTACCTGAGTCACAAGTGGACTTTATAAAAAACTGGCTACTGGACAATCTAAAAACCAACCATCTAAGCGATGCTACGCCCACCCTCAAGGCAATAGCAGTACAAGCCAACCCACTCAAAACCTACCGCATTCCGCTTGCAACCGAACGTGTTGCCGCAGGCTTTCCATCCCCCGCACAAGACCATGTTGAACATGCGCTCGACCTAAACGAATACCTCATACGCAACGAAAGTGCCACCTTTATTGTCAAAGCCAATTCACTGTCTATGCTCGGTGCGGGCATAGATATAGATGACCCATTGGTGGTAGACCGTAGCCTGCAAGCCAAAGCAGGTGACATAGTCATTGCCATGATCGACAACGAATTTACCGTCAAGCGGCTAATGATCGACCAACACTATGAGCCACCCAAAGTTTGGCTCAAAGCGGAAAATCCCGACTACGACAACATCTATATTGAAGAAGGACAAGAACTGCTGATATGGGGCGTTGTCACCTTTAACTTAAAACCGATGCGCTAAAGCTCATGGCTAAGCAACGCATCTTTGCCCTCATTGACATCAATAATGCCTATGTCAGTTTTGAACGTGTCTTTAATCCAAAGCTCAATAACCGACCTGTGGTGGTACTTTCCAACAACGACGGCTGTGTGGTATCACGCTCAGCCGAAGCCAAAGCACTGGGCATTAAAATGGCTGTGCCAATATTTCAAATACAGCAGTTGGTCGAACAGCATCAGGTTGCAGTGCTGTCGAGCAACTACGCACTGTACGCAGAAATGTCTAAACGCTTTATGAATATACTGGCAGGCTTTGTGGCAAATGGAGATCAAGAAATCTATTCCATAGACGAATGCTTTTTAGAACTCACTGGCTACGAACAGCTCTACCCACTCAATGACTACGCACAGCACATCCTGAGCACCATCACCCAATGGCTTGGCATAACGTGCTGCATTGGCATTGGCTATAGTAAAACCCAAGCCAAACTCGCCAACCACCTCGCCAAAACACACCCATCATTTCGTGGCGTATGCAACATGGTCGATGAAGACCTGTGCAGCATAGACGAGCTACTCATTCACACCGACGTATCTGAAGTATGGGGCGTAGGACGGCAACTGACCAAACAACTCAATGCCATGAATATCCATAGCGTCATGGACTTAGCACAAGCAGACGAATACCGACTGGGCAAACATTTTTCGGTGGTACTAGAAAATACAGTACGTGAACTCAAAGGCATGAGCTGTATAGAACTGGAAGACCAAACCCCAAACCGCAAACAAATCATCAGCAGCCGCAGCTTCGGACAACCCGTACAAGAGCAACAAGCCCTCAGTGCAGCACTCACCGAATTTACCCTGAGAGCAGTCGAACGCTTACGCAGTCAAAACCTCATCTGCAAAGCGGTCGGAGTGAGCATTCATACCAGTCAATTTAAACAGGACGATGCCTACCACCCTTATACCATCGTGCATTTAAACGATTACACTGACGATGTGCTACAGATCAACCAAGCCGTACAAAGCGGCTTAAAACGCATCTACAAGGCAGAACACCGCTACAAAAAGGCAGGCATCGTATTACTGGATATAATTCCAAGCAACCAACATGCACCTGATTTATTTTTTGACACAAGCCAAAGCGACAAGCGCAAACACCTGTCGGACACCCTAGCCAAAGTCAATGCAGCCTTCGGCAAGGATAAACTGGTACTTGCCCCATTAATTAGCCAACAA
>DAOMAH010000350.1:0-1983 GCA_035426725.1 Acinetobacter sp. | reverse complement strand
ATCATGGTGGGCGGTGGCTTAGGTCGTACCCCAATCATCGGTAGCGTAATTCGTGAGTTTTTACCGCGTGAAGATTTAATCGCGTATTTGGAAGCAACGTTACGTGTCTATAACTTACACGGTCGTCGTGACAACAAATACAAAGCACGTATCAAAATTTTAGTGAAAGCACTCACGCCACAAGTGTTTGCAGAAAAAGTTGAAGCTGAATTCGAGCACACGCGTGAATCGTTGAAGATTCAGCCTGAAATCTTGAAAAAATTAGATGAAGAATTTACTCCATTTGATTATCAAGATTTAGAAAATCAAGATTTCACCGCTTTATTTGCTGAACATCCTAAATTTAAACAGTGGTTTAACGTCAACACCAATGCGCATAAAGTTAAAGGTTACCGAATTGTCACGATTTCTTTGAAACGTGCAGGCGTTGCGCCGGGTGATGTCACCACTGAAGAAATGAACTTAATTGCAGATTTAGCAGATAAGTACACTTTTGGTGAGTTCCGTACCACGCACGAACAAAATATTTCATTGGTTGATGTTCCACAAAACGATTTATTTGAATTGTGGCAAGCGCTTGATCAGAACAATATGGCACGTGCGCATATTGGTTTTATCACTGACATCATTTGCTGTCCGGGTGGTGATTTCTGTTCATTGGCAAATGCGAAATCAATTCCAATTTCAGAAGCGATCAGCCGCCGTTTTGATGACTTGGATACGGTCTACAACTTAGGTGAACTTGATCTGAATATTTCAGGTTGTATGAATGCTTGTGGTCATCACCATGTCGGCAATATCGGTATTCTGGGTGTAGATAAGAAGGGCGCTGAGTTCTATCAAATCACCTTAGGTGGCAACGCCGACCATGATGCTTCGATTGGTGACATTTTAGGGCCATCATTTGCTGCGGATGTTGTTCCAGATGTGATTGAAGAAATCCTAAATACTTACCTCGATTTGCGTAACGAAGGTGAGCGTTTTATTGATACTTATCGCCGTGTGGGCATTCAACCATTTAAGGAGCGTGCTTATGCTTAATACTTCGCTACAAGTACTTTCTAAGGATGGTACGATTGCAGACAATAGCTATCAAGTGATTGTTGAAGATGGTGTGATTCCACAAGGTGATGTTGTTGTTACGACATCACAGCTTGATCAATTGGCAAATGTACAAGGTAAAAAAGCTTTGTATTTGACGGTGAATGATTCACCTGAAGTTCATCAATTTCCATTGAATGAATTAGACGCAATCTTTATTGAATTCGCAGGCTTCAATGATGGACGCGGTTATTCATTTGCTGCGCTATTGCGCCGTCAAGACTACAAAGGCGAATTACGTGCAGTTGGTGACATCTTTAAGGATATTTTAAATTACTTAAAACGTTCTGGCTTCGATAGCTTTGTAGTGAAAGAAGGCAAGGATATTCAAGAAGCAGCAGCAGGGTTGCAAGATTTTACTCATCCTTACCAAGCTTCAACCGCGGTATCTCAAGCAAGTTATCAGACTGGTTCTGTATAAGCGTACAAAATAAAAAAGCTGAACTAAGGTTCAGCTTTTTTTGTCCAGAGATGTGATTTATCCAGCATCAAGTTGACAATTGACCATCCATTTGATCCCGAATTGATCGGTGAAAGCACCATATAGTGCGCCCCAGAAGGTTTTTTCAAGTTGCATTTCAATATGCCCATGTACCGAAAGCTGATTAAATAAACGGCGTGCTTCAGTTTCATCATTTTCAAGGTTAATCGCAATATAATGATTATTTCCTTGAGTGAAGACACTATTTGGAGGGCAGAATTGATCGTTGATGTCCGATCCCATCAGTGCCGTAAATTCATTAATGGGCAACGAGATATGTAGAATTAAACTTTTATTTGCTTCAGATAAAGTTACGCCTTCAGTCGGCGGCATATCTCCATAGCGACTGATCATCGCAAATTCACCGCCAAAAACCGACTGATAAAAAATAAAGGCTTGTT
>DAOMAH010000349.1:0-1985 GCA_035426725.1 Acinetobacter sp. | reverse complement strand
TTGACTTTGTGCTGAATATCTTCAGCTGAAATCATGACATTCATTTTCATAGTACAAACCTAATGATGGCAACAACAAAAAGAAAAAAGGTGTTGACCTGCAACACCTCAGAACTTGAGCGGATAAAATAATTTTAAAACAAAAGTAGCCGTCATGCATCTTTTGCTGCCGATGAATATATATCCTTTTACAAAGACATTCCTTTTCAGCAGCAAAATTTAACCTGTGGTTTTAAGGCTGCAATTGCTTCTTGTTGTGCCTTAACGATAAGTAAGCGGTAATGCTTAACACTACAACAATAAAGCCTAATGAAATCCAAATTGGCATATGGAATACATCGAGCAATAGCATTTTCGCACCGATAAACAGCAAGATGATGCCGAGTCCATACGGTAAATAATGCAATTTAGTCGCTGCGCCTGCCAACAAAAAGAACATCGCACGTAAACCCAAAATCGCCATTAAGTTCGCGGTCAATACAATAAACGGATCGCTGGTTACGGCGAAAATTGCAGGAATTGAATCGACTGCAAAAATAACGTCGGATGCTTCAACTAAAATTAAAACCAACAATAATGGCGTTGCCCACAACAGCCCATTTTGTCGCACGAAAAACTGATTGTCGTGGAGTTGTGGCGTAATTCGCATATGTTTGCGTAACCATTTTAATAGGGCATTATCTTCAATATTGGTGTCTTCGTCTTGACCTTTCAGGAATTTAAACCCTGTGTACACCAAGAACGCACCAAAGATATACAGCACCCAAGAAAATTCTTGAACAAACCACGCGCCAATAAAAATAAAAATGGTTCTTAAAACAATCGCACCCAACACCCCGTACAGCAAAATTTTACGCTGTAACATCGGCGGTATCGCAAATGCCGCAAAAATCATCAGCCAGACAAAAACGTTGTCAATTGCCAATGATTTTTCCAACAGATAACCTGCGAAATATTCCATCGCTTTTTGATTCGCTAACGCGACACCAGCAGTTTGCTGCAAATAAAGCCACAAACCGCCACCAAACAGCATTGCTACGGTGACCCACGCCACACTCCAATACGCTGCTTGATTGATTGAAACATCTTGATTTTGCTTTTGCTTAAAGCCTAAAAAGTCAACCAATAGCATCACGGTGACGATGCCAAAGAATACGACATAAAGCCATAAACTACCGATAGATTCCATCACAACTCCCTATCTGGCAAATGGACATAAAAAAACCTTGACCAGTTGCCAGATGAATTAAAAAAAACATCTGTTTCAACATGATCAAGGTCTTGCCTACATCACTGAATAGCGGTGATGCTCAGAGTCCGACTTTTTGCAAAGTGTAATGACGAAACTCTGACACCTAAGCACTCATTGCTTCATGCTTAGGCCTGGAGGAGGCTACTCCCCTTGTCAAACGAATTTTGTATGGATGCTGACATCCAATATGCGTATAGCATTACATATTTTAAGACGATACGCAATGACGCGGGTTCAGACGTTATCGCTGCTTATACTTCAGCGACTAAAGCCGCTATTAACTTTTGATGTAATCCGCCAAAACCACCATTGGACATGATCACCACAGCATCGCCCTCACCTGCTTCATTCACGATGCGCGCGATGATTTCATCCAAAGAACGGCTGACTTCGGCTTTGTTGGATGATGCCGCAATTACAGGGTGTAAATCCCAGTCCAAACCTTCGGGTTGATACCAAATGACTTCGTCAGCTAAACGTGCGGAATGTGCCAAACCATCTTTATGACTGCCCATACGCATGGTATTTGAACGAGGTTCAATGATCGCCCAAAGTTTACGTTCGCCTAAACGTTTACGTGCGCCATCTAATGTGGTTTCAATTGCAGTTGGGTGATGGGCAAAGTCATCAAACACTTCAATACCACGCACTGTACCAAGTAGCTCCATACGGCGTTTCACCCCGCCGAAATTGGATAAGGCTTCACAGGCTTGTTCAAGGCTAACCCCGACATG
>DAOMAH010000348.1:0-1994 GCA_035426725.1 Acinetobacter sp. | reverse complement strand
CTGAAATCAAATTTTCAATTATGGTCTAGGATGGCGCAGAGAAACACAGTACAGCAAACGCCTTTTTGGTATAACTTTTTATTGGTTTGTATCAAACCCTTATATCGTTGGAAAATAAAACAGCGTGCTGAAAGTGATGCACAATTTCAACAAGAATGCGTTGAGCGTTTTGGACCATTTCAACCGCCTAAAAATATAAATACGATTTGGTTTCATGTGGTATCGGTCGGAGAAACCAATGCGGCGCTACCATTAATTGAACATTATTTAAAATTGGGTCATGTAGTGTTGGTGACCAATACCACCAAGACGGGGCAAGCACGGGCAAAATCACTTTTTCATAAAGCACCTTATCTCGATTTATTTCAGGCGGTGTATTTACCTGTCGATCAAACGCCTTTACTGAAGCAATTTTTTGATCTGTATCAACCCAGAATTTTGGCATTGGTTGAAACAGAGATCTGGCCAAATTTAATTGCCGAAGCACAACAGCAACAGATTCCCTGTCTTTTATTGAATGCACGTCTTTCCGAAAAATCGGCCAAAGGCTATGGCAAAGTCCGTCGTTTAACCCAGCCGATGTTGCAGCAGTTAACGTGGTTGCTGGCACAAGATGAAGCCACGCAAAGACGCTATGTGGATTTAGGCTTAGATCAAACGAAAAGTCAGGTAGTTGGAAATATTAAATTTGATATTGCTGCACCGCAATCTTATGTAGAAAAAGCGGAACAGTTAAAACAAGATTGGCAATTGGCAGATCGGCAGGTCATCGTACTTGCAAGTACTCATTCACCTGAAGAAGAGTGTTTATTGCAACAATTACAGGCGCATTTAAATTCAAATCCAAACCTACTTTGTATTGTGGTACCGCGTCATCCTGAACGTTTTGACGAAGTCTATCAGGTTTGCCAAAGCCTCAATTTAAATACGCAACGCCGTAGCTTAGAACAATCCATTCAAACCGATACACAGATTTTTCTTGCAGATAGTATGGGTGAAATGTGGCTGTGGTATGCACTGAGTCAGGTCTGTTTTGTCGGTGGTTCACTTAATGAACCCGGTGGCGGACATAATATTTTAGAGCCGATGGTCATGAATGTGCCGACGGTAATTGGCCCGAATTATTTTAATTTCCAAAGTATCGTAGATGAATTTATCGCGGAACAAGGGATTTTAATTGGACAAAATGCGGAACAAATCGTCAACCAACTTTTGGCGTGCTTAAATGATGCAACGCAAACGCAACACATAGTTCAGCAAGCGAATTTAGTGCTGCAACGCAATAAAGGTTCTTTGCAAAAGCATATTCAATTGCTGGATCATTATTTAGAACAAAGCAAACTGCCATGAATATTGTGTTATTAGAGCCAGATCAAATTGATTCGGCTGAATGGTGCATTACAAGTCCAAGTCAGTTACAGCATTTGCAGCAACATGTTCAATTGAATGTAGGTGACACTTTAAGAGTCGGTGTCCGCAATGGTCAACGCTATCTCACCGAAGTTTTGAGTAGTTCCGAACAGCAGATCATCGTGAAACAGATTCAAGTTGACGTTGCGCCTGAAAAGTTACCTGTGCATCTGATTTTGGCTTTACCACGACCCAAAGTGTTACGCCGCATCATTATGGATGCGGTGACTTTAGGTGTGGAACGCATCAGCCTGATTCATAGTTATCGGGTCGATAAAAGCTATTGGCAAACGCCGTTTTTAACGAAACTGAATGATTATGTCACTTTGGGGTTGGAACAGGCAGGCGATACCATTGAACCCGAAATTCAGCTGTATAAACGCTTTAAACCTTTTGTGGAAGATGTATTGCCCACGCTCATCACCGAACAAAAACCTGCGTATGTCGCACATCCTTATGCAGCACTGCCTATGCGACATGCGATTCAACAGGGCTGTAGTGTGATCATTGGCCCTGAAGGCGGTTTTATTCCTTATGAGGTCGATTTGCTACAAAAAAACGGCTGCCAAGCGATGTGCTTAGGC
>DAOMAH010000347.1:0-2000 GCA_035426725.1 Acinetobacter sp. | reverse complement strand
CCAATGGTGATTTTGTCTGGTCAGGTTGCGAGTCATTTAATTGGTGAAGATGCATTCCAAGAAACCGATATGGTCGGAATTTCGCGTCCAATCGTAAAGCATAGTTTCCAAGTGCGTCATGCCAGTGAAATTCCTTCAATTATTAAAAAAGCATTTTATATCGCTGCATCGGGTCGTCCGGGTCCAGTGGTGATTGATATTCCAAAAGATGCGACCAATCCAGCGGAAAAATTTGCCTACGAATATCCAGACAAAGTGAAGATGCGTTCTTATCAACCGCCTTCACGTGGTCATTCAGGTCAAATTCGTAAAGCGATTGATGAGCTAATTACCGCTAAACGCCCAATGATTTATACAGGCGGCGGTGTGGTTCAAGGCAATGCATCTGGTTTGTTGACTGAACTTGCACATTTATTGAACTACCCAGTGACCAATACCTTGATGGGTTTAGGTGCTTTCCCTGGTAATGATCCACAATTTGTGGGCATGTTAGGAATGCATGGAACTTACGAAGCCAATATGGCAATGCATAATGCCGACGTTATTTTGGCCATTGGTGCACGTTTCGATGACCGTGTCACCAACAACCCAGCGAAATTCTGTTTGAATGCCAAAGTCATTCATATTGATGTTGATCCAGCGACCATCTCAAAAACCATTATGGCGCACGTGCCAATCGTGGGTGCAGTAGAGCCTGTACTTCAAGAGATGTTGGCACAACTCAAACAAATGAATGTATCGAAACCAAACCCAGAAGCAATTGCGGATTGGTGGTCTCAGATTAATGAGTGGCGCAAAGTTCATGGCTTACGCTATGAACCTGCTCAAAATGGTGAAATGAAGCCCCAACAAGTGGTTGAAGCACTTGACCGTGTGACCAATGGTGAAGCGATTATTACCTCTGACGTAGGACAGCATCAAATGTTTGGTGCGAACTACTATAAGTACAAACGCCCACGCCAATGGATTAACTCAGGTGGTTTAGGCACTATGGGTGTTGGCTTGCCGTACGCAATGGCTGCAAAGTTAGCATTTCCTGATCAACAAGTCGTATGTATTACAGGTGAAGCATCTATTCAGATGTGTATCCAAGAATTATCGACCTGTAAGCAATATGGCTTAAATGTCAAAATTCTTTGCCTCAATAACCAAGCTTTGGGCATGGTTAAGCAGTGGCAAGATATGAACTACGAAGGTCGTCATGCAAGTTCATATGTCGATTCATTGCCTGATTTTGCAAAACTCATGGAAGCGTATGGTCACGTAGGTATCCAAATTGATCATGCAGATGATTTGGAATCTAAGTTGGCTGAAGCGATGGCAATTAATGATAAATGTGTCTTCATTAATGTGATGGTTGATCGTACAGAACATGTATATCCAATGTTGATTGCAGGTCAATCAATGCAAGATATGTGGTTAGGAAAAGGGGAGCGTACTTAATGAGACATATTATTTCTGTGCTCGTTGAAAATGAAGCAGGTGCGCTTTCTCGTTTGGTTGGTTTATTTTCTCAGCGTAATTACAACATTGAGACATTAAACGTAGCGCCAACAGAAGACGAAACCCTATCTCGTTTGACGCTTACGACTTATGGTGATGATCATAAAATTGAGCAAATTACCAAACAACTGAACAAATTGGTTGAAGTTGTAAAAGTGGTCGATCTTTCAGAAGGTTCACATATCGAACGTGAATTGATGTTGATTAAGGTCAAGGCGCTTGGTGCAGCACGTGCAGAAATCAAACGCACTGCTGATATCTTTCGTGCTCAAATTGTTGATGTAACACCAACGACTTACACCATTCAAATCGCTGGAACAACAGAAAAAATTGATGGTTTTATTGATGCTTTGGCAGAAACTACCATCCTTGAAGTGGTTCGTTCTGGGGTGTCGGGCATTGCGCGCGGCGAAAAAGTTTTATCGATTTAAGTTTATGAACCCTCATCCCAGCCTTCTCCCAAAGGGAGAAGGAGTTCCCTCTCCTGAGCGAGTTTT
>DAOMAH010000346.1:0-2044 GCA_035426725.1 Acinetobacter sp. | reverse complement strand
ACAGGATATAAAACAAAATGAAAGCCTAAACGATGAACAGCATCACCACCCAAAACAGCCGTAATTGCCACTGCGCCACTCGGCGGATGCAATGAATCTGTGGTCATCATCAGGAAAATGGCGAGTCCGACTGCAACACTGAATGCTGTGGTTAAATCGGGTAAATATTGCGTACACGCGACCCCGATAACCCCTGCTAAGGTATTGCCGACCACCACATTCCACGGTTGTGCTAAAGGACTACTCGGCACGGCAAAAAGTAAGACTGAAGATGCACCCATTGGGGCAATGTACCACGCATTCATGCCACCTAAGACATACCAACTAATGAGCGACGAAATTGCCAAACCACATAATGCGCCAAAGCCTGAAAACAGCCTTTCTTTGAGCGATAAAACTTTAAAGTTCGGTTTGAGAAAATTTAACCAGTCGAATGGGGTTGCGCTCACAATGCACCTTTCAGGAATCGTGTTGTTAGATTTGTGCCGAAATTATACGCCGATCTCCCCATAATGGTGCATTTAAATTATATTTTTAGAGGATGATTAAAGCTGTTAAAGCCTCATCACATCAGGGTACATATTCTTTCAGTTGTTCGACCCGTTCCGCATATTTTTGCATCGGACAATATTCATACATCGGCGAGCCAATATACGCGCCTGCATTTTGACATTCTTGATCGACAAAACTTTTCCAAAGTTGCTGTGATTTCATGATGTCGTGATAGCGTTCGGGTTGCTGATATTCTTTACTTTGTTTTTTAATTTGGTCTAATAATTTCACAATTTGCTTGGTATAAATCGCCTGAGCTTGATTACTACATGCACCGACCACGCCATTGTTCATCCCAGCCAACTTTAATTCTGCAATGGTGTCATCTACGCACTGGCTATACGGATCAGACATTGTATTTGTAGATGCCGCTTGTGCATTTGCCATCGAAAATGCAATGCATAGGAGTACAGCATAGAACGCTTGCTTCATCATTATTTTTCCACCTTATTCTTTGGACTTGTTTTCATTCACTGGCGATGCCAACGACCATTTGACTAAACCACTTTTTCATTAAGATAACGCCAATAGCGTTTGGGTAAATATTGCACATGCAATTTAATATTTTTGCGTTCTTGAATATTGATACTCTGGAAATAATCTTTCCACAACTGATCATATAACACTTCATTTTCAGCCAATTGCACCTGAAAACTTTGACTGCCCCCACGACTCAAATTCCGATCAATCTCATGGGCTTGCAATGACACTTCATGAATTTCATGTAAATCATAATACAAACCAAACTGCCGTTTTTCATCGTAAATCAACCAGCGTTGATCTTGATAACGTCGCTTAAAATGCGGCTGAATCAACGGCAAAACATTAAAGTCAGGACGAATTAAACTTAAAAATAACTGATCTTCCGTTTTCTTAAATCGAATAAAAGCCTCCATACGATGCTTTTCACGCCCAACCTTTTTCGCCCATTGTGAAATCGCCAACACACTGGGATGCAAATAATCTTTCTCGACTGAATGCTGCTGACTAAATACATACAGACAGTAATTAAATAAATGCTGATAGGCATCTAAGGATTCCGACAGATAAGCAAAATAAAACTGTCGCAAAGACCCCGCCGAAAGTTTGGCTTGCAGCGCAGACCAAACGCGTTGCGCATGTGATTCATGATTCGGAATTTCAATCAGCGTGGAAAATAACCCTTGTTGCGTTCCCTCAACTAAACACAGTTGCACCTGAAACTCTTTGAATTGGAAGGCACGAAAGACGCAATTGAGCAACCCAACCATCGAACCATCAAAATAATAATAGGCAATACCACCACTGGACATGACTAAAACCCCAAACTCATTTGCGGTGAAAGCTGTTTGACATATTTTGATGCGCCTTGCGTCAAAATCTGTTGGCGAATCGCACCTGAAGATAATTCTTTTTGGAAGCTCGGACTGTCTTCATAACGAATAAAAAACTTGGCACGTTGATATGCCACACCCAGTTTTTTCAGCAAATCTTGATGAATTTTGCCAAAACG
>DAOMAH010000345.1:0-2048 GCA_035426725.1 Acinetobacter sp. | reverse complement strand
ATCGTATTTTATTGATTAAATCTTTGCATGTAGATTATTTGAAAGTTGCACAAGGTGGCTTAACTGCAACTGCAACATTATCCGCTGATCAACAGAAATTAATTGCAGAGAACGAGAAAGGCGAATTGCTCATTCCAGTGACCGTCATTGATGATTCAGGCAATCAACCCATTCATTGTGAAATGCTTTGGGCATGGTTACCAAAACGTAAAAAATAATTCAAATGCAAAAAAGCCCAAATTATTTTGGGCTTTTTTATTTACTGTTTACTCAGCTCAAATAATTTTCTCACATCGTCAGGAACTGTTCGTTTCGCTCCATTACTTTCAATTGCAACAAAAGTGAAAATTCCTTCAGTGACTTTCACTGGCACAGCACGATGATTGTTAATACTCCACACTTCGATATGCACCTGAATTGACGTATTCCCAATCTTAATCACATCGGTATAACACGACACAACATCACCGACGCTGACAGGTATTAAGAATGTCATTTCATGAATCGAAATCGTCGCACAACGTCCATGACTGACTCGTTCTACATGAATCGCACCTGCCAAATCCATCTGAGAAACCAACCATCCACCGAAAACACTACCACCCCAGTTGGTATCGGCTGGCATAGCAATGGTTTGCAAAGATAGCGTCCCTCTCGGTTGAACATATCCCTCAGTCATTTAAATGTCCTTAATGTTGTTTTAATTGTTGATCTAACCATTGTTGCAATTCTGGCGCACGCAATGCGCCACTTATCCGTGCCAATTCCGTGGTTTTATTCATTAAAACTAAGGTTGGAATACTGCGAACATTGAAGGCTGCGCTTAAACGTGGATTTGCTTCGGTATCTATTTTGGCAAAAATCACTTGAGGGTTTTGCTTCGCCACTTGAGCAAAATGTGGTGCCATCATCTTACATGGCCCACACCATTCCGCCCATAAATCGATAAAAATAGGTAAATCCGTATTGCGAATAAAGTGACTGAAATTTTGCTCATTCAGCTCAATCGGTTCACCAGAAAGTAAACTTTGATGACATTGACCGCACTTGGGTTGCGCTGCCATTTTTTCTTCAGGTACACGATTCTTCGCACCACAGGATGCACAGACAACCATCATTTTAGATTACTCCAATATGTTGATGTAAAAACTCTAATTGTGTGGTGATCGCCTTTTCAAACCAAATGCCATGATAGGCATCAAAATGTTTCATTTCCCATTCATGATAACTCACGAAAGGAGCGATATTGGTTGCAGCTTCACGACTAGAGGCAAGTGGAATCAGACTGTCATGCTTTGCGGCAATAAATAACACTGGAATATTAATTTTTCGGACAAACTGAATCGGGCGATAACGCATTAAATTAAAAAATACGCGCGCTGGCACTTCACCGCTCCAATAATAATCTGGATTCACAATGGAATGAAAACCATAATAACTGTCGGAAGTCGGCAAGAAACAAAGATTATGCTGATCGACCACAGGTAAAGTCTTTACCACCAACCCCATCTTCGAGCCCATATAATCCTGACTCGAACGCTTTAATGCCTCTGGGTAGCGTTGTAATGGGTACAGTTTTGCAGTTTCTGCACCATCAACGTAAGGCATTTGTACCATGACAGCTTGAATGTTTTTAAGGTCTGCTGCCAAACTGAGCGCGTAGCCTCCACTTAGCGATGTTCCCCACAGTACAATTCGACGACGATCAATCAATTTACAGTTTGATGCAAATTGAATCATGGTTTTCCAATCATCTAATTGTGCATTTAAAGAAATTAATTCACGCGGTTTCCCTGTGCTGCCGCCCCAATAACGATAATCAAATAGAATGACTGCATAGCCTGCTTGGGCAAAGCGTTGGGCGTACTGAACCAGTTTGAACTGGCGTAATCCAGCAAATCCGTGCGCCATTAAAATTACAGCGGGTTTGGTCTTTGCTTTTGGAAGATAAAAGTCTGCCGCTAGTGTTTCATCATTATTGGAAACATATAACGGCTCAACTGTATAGGTATGCATACACGCTCCATCGCGCTTATTTTATGACTTAT
>DAOMAH010000344.1:0-2049 GCA_035426725.1 Acinetobacter sp. | reverse complement strand
TTTAAACCTGCCACATTGGCACGGGCTTGCGTGACTTCGGTCAGCACTTGCTCTTCATGTTTCGCATAGCCTTTCACGACATTGACCAAATTCGGCACAAGGTCGGCACGGCGTTGATATTGGTTTTGAACTTCTGACCATGAGCCATTTACAGCTTCATCTTTGACTTGCAAAGTGTTATAGCCACAGCCAGTAAAAAGTAAACTACTTGCTAAAACGGTTGCGAGTGCGGTGTTTTTGATGATTTTCATTAAAATTTATCCTTTGGTTTTTCTTTATATTTTTTGCATGGCTTGATTGTAATCAGATTTTTATGTTGTTGTGTTAGATTTTTTTTACAGTATACAAAAAACAAAGCCTGCATCTAGCAGGCTTTATTTTATTTTGATCGAACTAACGAATTACACACCAAGGTAATCTAAAATCCCTTCCGCAGCTTCGCGACCTTCCCAAATTGCAGTCACAACAAGGTCTGAACCACGTACCATATCGCCACCAGCAAAGATTTTTGGATTAGAAGTTTGGAATTTGTAGGTTTGCTTTTCAGCTGCAACCACACGTCCTGAACCATCTAAACTAATATTTGCAGTGCCGAACCAATCTGCTGGACTTGGGCGGAAACCAAAGGCAAGCAAAACCGCATCGGCAGGTAACACTTCTTCTGAACCTGGAATTGGCTCTGGACTACGGCGACCACGGCTATCTGGTTGACCCATTTGTGTAGTAACAACTTTAACGCCAGTCACTTTGCCGTTTTCACCCACAATTTCAATTGGCTGACGGTTGAATAGGAATTTTACACCCTCTTCATAAGCATTTTTAACTTCGCGTACTGAACCTGGCATGTTGCCTTCGTCACGACGGTATGCACAGGTGACATCATGCGCACCTTGACGCAATGCAGTACGGTTACAATCCATCGCTGTATCGCCACCACCAAGAACAATCACTTTTTTGCCATCTAAATTAATGTATTCGCTTGAATCTTTTTCCCAGCCTTGGCAACGGTTGACGTTGGCAATTAAGAAATCAAGTGCATCGTAGACGCCATTTAGATCTTCACCTGCGAACCCACCTTTCATATAAGTGTAAGTTCCCATGCCCATGAAGACTGCATCGTATTCAGTCAGCAATTGTTCGATGGTTACATCGACACCAATTTCAGTATTCAAACGGAATTCGATGCCCATGTCCGTGAAAATTTCACGACGACGCTTCATCACATCTTTTTCCATTTTAAATTCTGGAATACCGAATGTGAGCAGGCCACCAATTTCAGGACGTTTATCAAACACGACTGGTTTTACACCGCCACGCGCTAGGATGTCTGCACAACCCAAACCTGCTGGGCCTGCGCCAATAATCGCAACTTTTTTGTCTGTCCATTTCACGCCAGACATATCTGGACGCCAACCTAAAGCGAATGCAGTATCGTTAATGTATTTTTCAGCATTACCAATGGTGACTGCGCCAAAACCATCATTCAGGGTACATGCACCTTCACACAAACGGTCTTGTGGGCATACGCGACCACACACTTCTGGCAAGGTATTGGTTTGATGGCAAAGCTCAGCTGCTTGAAAGATTTGTCCTTCAGCAATCAGCTTTAACCAGTTTGGAATGTAGTTATGTACAGGACATTTCCATTCACAATATGGGTTACCACAACCTAAACAACGGTGGGTCTGATTTGCAGCCACTTCCGCGGTAAAAGGTTTATAAATTTCCACAAACTCAGCTTTGCGGACGTTGAGATCTTTTTTCTCTGGATCTTGACGTGCCACATCCAGAAATTGAAAGTCATTGTTTAGGCGTTCTGCCATGTCTCTCTCCGTGGGTCAGTGCAGTCTGTTTATTTATCAGCTGCACTTGCCTGTATATCTGTTCGTCGTGAAATTATTGTGGATCAGCTTGAGTTGTTTTTAACAAAGTCTGCAAGTTTGCAGCTTTTGGTTTCACTAGCCAGAATTTACGGCTATAGAAATCAAACTCGTTACGGATCTTGTACGCCCAAGCACTACCTGTTTCAGCAATGTGTTCATCGAGAAT
>DAOMAH010000343.1:0-2049 GCA_035426725.1 Acinetobacter sp. | reverse complement strand
GCCACACCTAAGTTCAGTAGATTATAACTTTGGGTATCGGTTTCATACGCTGCAATCTTGTCTTGTTGGAACACATGCGAATACTCCGCTGAACCGCTAAAACCATCGCCAAAGTCGGCATTCACTTTGGTTCCTAAACGTCCTGCGGGCACGCGTGGTGCATTGTCATTGTCTATCTTGCCGCGAACATAATCTCCAAATACGCCAATTTTATAGATTGGGGAAATTTGATAGCTTGCTTCGGCTTCCGCACCATAAAACTTGGCTTGATCTTGAGTGTATTGCACCAAACGGAAATCTTTGTACCGATCTAAAGTTTGTGCGTAGATGTAATCATCAAACCAATTTTGATAGACATGGATGTGGTAATCAAATTGATCATGTTCATAATGAAACCCAAGTTCCAAATTATTTGACTTTTCTTTGCTAAGTTGATCATTTCCTAATTCATAAGTATTGGTGGCGAAATGTCCACCATTGGCATAGAGCTCTTGCGCTAACGGCAAACGCTGTTGATGCGAAGCCACCAGTGAAAGTTTGTAATTCGGTGCAAACGCCCAATTGGCGGCACTTGAAACAGAAAAAGCAGAACCATCGAAGTCTTTTTTGCCTGAGTCTTCAATCTCAATTTGCTGTTGCTCGGCACGTGCCGCCAATTCAACATGTACGTCGTTGAATTGTGCATGCTCAAGCCCAAAGACACTCCATTTTTGCGTGGTGTTTGGTGCTAAAAAGGCTTCCTCACCTGTGAGTGCTAATTTTTGCTGACCATACTGCGCGCCAATCACTCCCTCCCATGCCCCAATTGGGTTGTGTAGCAACTCTAAACGCCCGTCGTAGCCTTTATTTTTAAAGCGAGTCGCAATAGTTTCTTCTTCAATTTCATCATGTTGATAGTCGGTATAACTGGCTTGTGCACGTATTTTTTTAAATCCTGCAAACGGATCATCCAGTTCTGTGCGGAAATCATAACGTTCCGATTTTAAATCAATCCACGGCCCAGCATCGTGGGCATGCTCTTCGTGCTCATGATCATGTCCATCATTTGGATCGTGATCATCACAGTGCAAACTTAGACCATGTAAGTGACAACTTTCGTATTCATGGCTATGACCAGGGAGTCCATATTGATCTTGACGATTGCTGTAGGAAATGCCAGTAAAGCCACGATCATAAATCCACGACACGCCGAGATTAACCGTTTGACCTTGAGCAAATGTATTATCGACACGGCGTTCCTTTTCACCCTCATGCACATAATCTGGGGCGATATAATCATTGGCATCGCGTTTTAAACCTTCAACACGTAATGCCACTTGATCACCCAAACCAACTATAACGCCAGCACTTGCAAGTTTTTCATCACTGCCCGAGTTGTAGCGTAAACCCACATTTCCCTCATAATTATTTTCGGGCATTTGTGTTGGTATTTTACTGTCCGTGACATTGACCAAACCACCTACCGTGCCCGCCCCGTACAATAAAGTGGATGGCCCTTGGATAATTTCAATTTTCTTTGCCAATAATGGATCGACTGTGACCGCGTGATCAGGTGATAAAGTTGATACATCAATATTTTCTGAAGCATTCTGCAAAACTTTCACTCGCGCGCCCTCTTGCCCACGAATCACAGGACGGCTCGAACCTGCGCCAAATTGATTGCTATGCACGCCCACTTCACCACTCAATGCCTCCCCAAGCGTTGCACTTTTCTCGGTCAAATCTTTTTGTTCAATAACTTGATCTGAAACGGCAAAATCGGCTGCATTGCGCTCCAAGGGATGTGCTTTAATTTGTATGGTCGCAAGTTTCTGTACCTCAGGCTGATCTTCTGCAAACGCGTTATGACTTAGCACAGTAAGAATAGATAAGGTTAAAATATTGTGGGCAAAAGACATGTGAACTCGCAAATCATTTTAATTTGATGTTTTGTTATATTATAACATTTCATTAAATTTGCAATAAAAAACATTCCTAAAACACTCTTTTGCTACACTGCCTCTCCATGATTCAGTGAAATTTATTTTTTCATCCTATGCCTTTTACGCT
>DAOMAH010000342.1:0-2050 GCA_035426725.1 Acinetobacter sp. | reverse complement strand
GGATCAAGCTGTTGTCTTAATGCCATAAAATCATCCCACTTTGGATACAAAGCTCGTAGTTGTGAGCGAGTCATGCTGTGCATTTTGCCCCAATGTGGTCGTCCTTGATATTTTTGCAAAATCGGTTCAACTAAATCAAAAATTAGTCGCGGGTCTTGTTTATGGTATTGATGCACCGAAATTGAAATGGAATCTTGCTGATAAAACGGACTGAGCCAAATATCATCGCCTTTCACAAAGCGAAATTCGAGTGGAAAGAAAGTTGCCACTTTATGCGTTCGTAAAGCCGCCAATATCTCAGATAAGCAGCTAAAACCTTGATCAACAGGAATTTGATATTCCATTTCATTGAATTTGGTCAGGCGTGGCGTTGGAAATATTTTGCTTGCCCAATCCACGAAGGTGGTTGGTTGAACAAAAACACCCAAAAGTTTTTGTAAATACGGATTTAATGCAGGTACAGTTTTTGTCAGCTCAGAACACAACGTCAGAAAAGTATCATCGGAAGGAAAATTTTCTTTACGCGGCTGAATTTCATCATCAGTTTCATCCAATGTTTTAAGCATCAGCTGTTTGCTATGTGCAAAAACAAAACATTCAATATGTCGATGTTGTTGTTTCCACTGCTGAATGTGCTGCATCATGTCTTCTACAGCACACAGTTCTATGTGTTCTTTAAGCTTATAACGTGGTCGATTTTGCAACGTAATTTGGGTCAAAATACCTAGACTACCCAGTGAAATACGCCCTGCGGCAAAGATTTCAGGATGTTCCATTCGACTGCATTTGAGTATTTCTCCCGAAGCAGTGAGTAATTCAAAACCTTCTACATAGGCAGACATACAATGTAAATCCGCACCTGTACCGTGCGTCCCTGTGGAAATTGCACCTGCCAAACTTTGTTGATCAATATCGCCTTGATTGATTAAGGCTTGATTAATCGGTTGTAGAGATTCATCTAAATCACATAATCGCGTCCCTGAATAAATCGTACTTTGACAATGGCTCACATCCGAAGACACCACACCTGTCATGTGATTTAAAGAAATAAGGGTGGCATCGGTACACACTAAAGGCGAAAAAGAATGCCCTGCACCGACCACTCGTATTTTTGGGTGATCACGGACAATGTCTTGTAAAGCTTGAATATCGGTAGGATGAAAAATGTGTTGTGGCTGTGCTTTTTGAAAACCTGACCAGTTTGTCCAAGTATTTGCGCTTAATGCTCTCATATCACTTTTCCCGAACCGACCGCAGATTTTAAATTGCCATAATTGGTTCGTTTCGCGAGTTCTTCTGCTGGTACAGGTTTTGGTCGTGTGGTTTGATCGTATTCGCGCTGGTCTTTTGCTAATAATAATTGTGCTGCCAAATCTTGGAATTTACTTTGACAGGCTGCCAGTGTCCATTGACCAAATAGTGTATGTCCACCCTCATAAGCCTGTTCTTGGTATTCCTCAAATGTGGTGACATAGCCCATATAATCATTGCAGTAAGAGCATAACCAAACTTGTTCAATATCTGAATTTGAGGCAAGCACTTTTTTAACCGTATTCAGCACCCGTTGCCCTGCAATTGTTGTAAATTCACCGGGCCCACAAACCAAAGTCAACTGCCCTAAGCGAATGATTTGGAACGGCACAATGTGCGCCACCAATAGACTTTCTTGAATTGCGCCTGCTTTCACTTGTCGATTCATTTCAGCAATTAACGGATCAAAAATTCCGGGTGGTGTTCCGATGGGTTGTCCTAGAATTTTTTTCGCCCCAGTTTCCATTAAAATTTTCTTAGGGCCTTGCGAAGCGTATAGGGCTTGATAATAAGCATAATCCGCAGCTGCTGGATTTCTAGTTTTCAGCCGTTTCACTTGATCGGCTAAAATGCCCATACCCATCATTAATGGTTTTGCGACCCCTGGCCCATCAATTGGCACACCGCCAAAAAATGAAGCGCCATGACATGCACCACTGGTTTTTGCACCTGTCCGATCAAAGGCAAACTCCGCAGGAATCTCAATATCACTCATGTCCACATAAGAAAAAACTGCATC
>DAOMAH010000341.1:0-2062 GCA_035426725.1 Acinetobacter sp. | reverse complement strand
TCACGTTTAGGTACGTGTTTGCTGATGGTGGTTGATGAAACGCAATGTATGGTTTCAGCGACACGTAACTTAGAAGAATTCTTTGCACGTGAGTCATGTGGTTTCTGTACGCCTTGTCGTGATGGTTTACCGTGGGCGGTGAAAGCACTGAAAGCATTGGAAGATGGTACAGGTAAGAAAGAAGATATCGATCACTTACAAGAACTTACTCGTAAGCTTTGGATTGGTAAGACTTTCTGTGCGCATGCTCCAGGTGCAATGGAACCGTTGATGGGTGCACTCAAATATTTCCGTGGCGAGTTTGAAGCAAAAGTAGTGAATGCTGCTGCGCAAACTAGCAACGTAGAACAAGCTTAAGGAATTCGACTATGGCTACAATTCATGTCGATGGCAAATCGTACGAAGTTGATGGCTCAGAGAACTTGCTACAAGCATGTTTGTCTTTGGGTATTGATATCCCGTACTTTTGTTGGCATCCATCCTTAGGTTCTGTCGGTTCTTGCCGTCAATGTGCCGTGACTCAATACGCGAATCCTGAAGATACGCGTGGTCGTTTAGTCATGTCATGTATGACGCCTGCATCTGACAATACCTACATTTCGATTGAAGACAAAGAAGCGAAAGACTTCCGTGCGTCAATTGTTGAGTTCTTGATGACGAACCACCCACACGACTGTCCAGTCTGTGAAGAAGGTGGGCACTGTCATTTACAAGATATGACCGTGATGACTCAACACGACCGTCGTCGTTACCGTTTCACTAAACGTACACACTACAACCAAGAGCTGGGCTCATTCATTTCACACGAAATGAACCGTTGTATTGCATGTTACCGTTGTGTTCGTTACTACAACGACTATGCTGGTGGTACTGACTTTGGTGTGTATGCAAGCGCATCACGTGTTTACTTTGGTCGTCCAGAATCAGGCACTTTAGAGTCTGAATTCTCGGGTAACTTGACGGAAGTCTGTCCTACAGGTGTATTTACCGATAAAACGCATTCGGCACGTTATAACCGTAAATGGGACATGCAGTATGCGCCTAGCGTCTGTCATGGCTGTTCTTCGGGTTGTAACATTTCTCCGGGTGAGCGTTACGGTGAAATCCGTCGTGTGGAAAATCGTTTCAATGGTTCAGTGAACCAATACTTCCTTTGTGACAAAGGTCGCTTCGGTACAGGTTATGTGAATCGTGAAGATCGTCCACGTCAGCCACAGTTCCGTGATGCTGAAATAGTTGAAACAGTGAGTGTTGATCAAGCACTTGATCAAGTGATTACTCAACTTCAAGGTAAAAAAGTTCTTGGTATTGGTTCACCACGCGCCAGCTTGGAATCAAACTACGCACTGCGTGAACTGGTTGGACAAGAGAACTATTCAACGGGTATGTCTCAAAAAGAGCAGAATCTAGTTGAGTTAGCTGCATCCATCATGCAAACACAGGGTATTTACAACCCGAATATGCGTGAAATTGAAAGCTATGATGCGGTATTGATCTTAGGTGAAGACCTCACTCAAACTGCGCCTCGTATGGCTTTATCGGTTCGTCAAGCAGCGAAAAACAAAGCCAAAGAAATGGCTGCGGCAACACGTACTCCAGCTTGGTTAGCTGAACCTGTACAACGTATCGGTCAGGATGAAAAATCACCGATTTATATCCTTGCTGCAACGCAAACGCGCTTAGCAGATGTTGCAACAGGTGAAGTGGTTGCTTCCCCAAATGACATCGCACGTTTAGGTTTTGCGGTGGCCGCTGCGGTGAAAGGCGAAGTATTAAACGGTTTAGCGGATGATGCAAAAGCATTTGCACAAACTATTGCCAAGACTTTGAAAGCGGCGAAAAAGCCATTGATTATCTCGGGGACTAGCTTACAAGATCCTGCAATTATCGAAGCTGCTGCGCAAGTGGCTTTGAATCTTGGTGAAAATGCAGGGTTGTCGTTGACTGTTCCTGAAGTGAACTCAATGGGCTTGGCACTGTTCGGTGGTTTAAGTTTAGAGCAAGCGTTTGCACAAGATTATGATGCTGTGGTTGTGGTTGAAAATGACCTGACTCGTCGTTT
>DAOMAH010000340.1:0-2075 GCA_035426725.1 Acinetobacter sp. | reverse complement strand
CATCGCCATTTGTGCAGTGCTTAATTGGTCTAAATTTTTGTTGTAATAAATTTTTGCAGCAGCAGCTATACCGTAAGCATTTTTTCCTAGGAAAATCTTATTGACATAAGAACTTAGGATTTCTTGTTTGGTTAAGTTTTGTTCTATTTTTCGAGCAAGAAAAACCTCGGTAAGTTTCCGACGAAGTGTTCGCTCTGGGCTTAAATAATAGTTTTTCGCCACTTGCATGGTAATGGTTGAGCCACCAGTTTGCACATCAGAACCTGTTACGGATTCAGTTATGGCTCGCCCTAAGCCTTTGAAACTAATGCCATTGTGCTCAAAAAAAGATGAGTCTTCAGCCGCAAGAAAAGCATGAATAAAGGTGGGTGGAATTTGCTCATATTTTACGGGAATCGAAAGCTTGCCACCATATTCTGCAATGAGCTTATTATCGGCGGTATAAACCTGTAATGGCTTCAATAATGGGGCTTTTTTTAGTGAACTCATATCTGGCAGTGAAGGTGCAAGATAGAGATACATGCCATAAAATCCCATCGGAAGTGAGACAAAGATAATAATAAGAATTAAAAAAAATGGGCGAACAATGCCAGAACTGGATAGCTTTTTCATAATAAGTAAGTTTTAATAAGAGCGAATGGCAAACTAATTGTGGTCAGTATATCCTTTAGCCATACGGATTGTTAGATGAGTTATTGTATCCGTAGCAATTAAAGACCAAAACAAATTAGTGGGTTGTATTTTTGGGGATAAAAAAATAAATAGGAAATTACTGTGCTCAGGTTATATCGTAAACCAAATAAGGGGTTAGTAGGGGTCGATATTAGTTCGACAACTGTTAAATTATTAGAACTCTCTGTAAAGAACGGTCGATATTGGGTTGAAAGTTACGCTTTGTTGCCGCTACCTGAAAATAGTGTGGTGGAAAAAAGCATTCTAAATCCAGACGCAGTCGGGGACGCACTTGAAAGAGTAGTCAATCTTTCAAATCCTGGCAGTACCAATGTTGCAATTGCAGTGCCCACATCTATGGTGATTAATAAAATCATAGAAATGGATGCCGATATGACGGATGAAGAACGTGAAGTTCAAATTCGTATGGATGCTGAGCAATATATTCCGTTCCCATTGGATGAGGTAAGTCTTGATTTCGAAGTTTTACCTGATCGTTTGGCCAATCCAAATCGAGTCAATGTACTCTTAGTCGCTACGCGTACTGAAAACGTGGAGACGCGTACAGAAGTGCTTGAACTCTCTGGCTTGAATGCAAAAATTGCTGATGTTGAAAGTTATGCAATGGAACGTGCTTTTGCTGTATTTGCAGACACACTACCAATGGGTGCAAATACCGTGGGTATCCTTGATATTGGTCATACTATGACTACTTTATCTGTGATGCAAAAAGGCAAAATCATTTATGCGCGTGAGCAAGTGTTTGGTGGTCGTCAGCTCACTCAAGATGTGCAAAGTCGTTATGGTTTGTCTTTTGAAGAAGCGGGGCGTGCCAAGAAGGAGCGTTCACTTCCAGATGATTATGATACTGAAGTGTTGGAACCGTTCTTGGATGCTGTGGTGCAGCAAGCGGCGCGTTCACTTCAATTTTTCTTCTCTTCATCTCAATTCAATGAAATTGACCATATCTTGTTGGCTGGGGGTAACGCCAATATCCCAGGTTTAGCGAAACTGCTTCAACAAAAGTTGGGTTATCGCGTCACAATTGCCAATCCATTTTTACAAATGGGCTTTTCTCCTAAAATTGATATTAAAAAAATAGAAAACGATGCTTCCTCACTGATGGTTGCATGCGGTTTAGCATTGAGGAGTTTTGATTAATGGCAAAGATTAACTTACTCCCTTGGCGTGATGAGCTAAGAGAACAGAAAAAGAAGCAATTCGTTGCATTTTGTGCTGGGGTGGCTGCATTAGGTGTAGCATCTGTGTTTTCGGCGTGGATGTATTTTGATCATAAGTTGGAAGACCAAGAACAGGCCAATCAACTTATTGTGAGTACAAATCAAAATTTAGATGTTCAATTAAAGTCTCTCGATGGCATGCAAGAGCGACGCAATGCGATT
>DAOMAH010000339.1:0-2094 GCA_035426725.1 Acinetobacter sp. | reverse complement strand
TTGGGTTGCACTTCTTGGTAGCGTTGGCTGACCACCGATAGTGGTGCATGGGTGTCTGAGCGGTACAATACACGTTGTTCTTCAAAGGGCATGATAATGCTTTGCCCACGATGGTTTTGTGCCATGTAGCTCACATCAGAGCTTTCTATACGCCAGTCCATGCCAGCCTGCTTTGCCCACACTTCAATCGGTTGATTTTGGGTGAGCTGATTGCCGAGTCCATGCCACGGGGTTTGACCGACATAAGCCATTTGTTCGAGTAGATGCGCCATAATTGTGTCCTTATAAACAAGAAGGCTGCCAGACCACACCCCGCAATGGGATGAAATCGAGCAGCCTTTGATGAGATAAATGTAATTTAGAATGCGGCAATTGCTGTAATTACTGCATTCTTTTGTTGGTTCATCTTTATGTTATATAAGTGAAATTTAGTGCAATCAGTCGTATCTAGCGACCGTTGCCACAGTCGAACATCAACTCAACCATACAGCAGTCATGCAGGCATTCACCCAACTGGGCAATTGACGACATGATGCTGAAATGGCGTTTTTGATTAATAGTGTATAAGTCAAGAATCTTGCTTTGAGTCTCTTCTAATCCCTCTACGCTTAGTATTTTCAAACTGACCTTTGCCAAAAGCATTCATATTCTTTTCTAGTTTTACGCGCAAGCGCTGTGCGTCTTTAGTGGAGTCCGTCAGGTATTCGATGACTTGTACTAAGCGATCCCAGTCACCTTCGTTTTTCCTAGACAACATGCCCAAGCCAATATCACAGCCCGCCATACGCAGCTCGTGAATGTACTCGCCACTATGCAGGTTAAAATAACTACCGTGCCCTTTAGTGATCTGTTGCCATGTCTCGCCTACACGCTGTGCATAAAAAGAATCTGACTGTACTTTAGTCCCATCATAAATCAGCAACAAGTGCACATGATAACCACGATCCTTTGCCTGTTCGAGCGCCCATGCATAGCCATGCAAATGATTAAAGATAGTATCCTGATTGGATATTCGGTTACGCATAACTTCAAAGTGACTATAAAACTGGCGAATATCTATTTGTTGCTTCGATTCATTTAAGTAGCCTAAATCAACACGTACAATAAGCAGCTTAGTATAGTGATTAAAAAATGAATCAACGTACTTAAACAGGCTTGCTTTATTTTTTTCTTCTTGCTTCCAAAACTGGTATAGATCACGTTGAATATCGCCTTTGTAGAGTTTAATTATTTTGTCGTAGAAGGCTAACTGCTCATCATCAAAGTTTAAAACAAAATCATAGTTATCCGCTGGATTGGCAATTTTATCGTGCCGCACTTCATCCATCATCATTTTCAGTCTAATAAAAGCATCCACATAATCAAAGTAGTAGTGATCGATATTGTAAATGCCATCAAACAGTTCAAGCAGCTGTTTAAACTCAGGTTTGAGTTCAGGTTTAAATCCATAAACCAATATAGAGCTGATGAAGTTTTCTACTGCGAATAAAATTTCAGTTTCTGAATGGGTGGTGTTTGGTACTGATATAGACATGGTATTTCCTAAAGTGTGTAATGCACCATTACATCTGTCAGATCAGTTATTTTTTACACCACTCAGTTCAAGCTCAATATTGGCATTGGTTAATCGTTGCATATCATGTGCAATGTGCTTGGTCGTGCTAATTTCTATAATGCAAAGGGTTAGCGTATAGGCATGTAGTTGGTTATGAAAGAATAATTACATCGCCTAAGCAATAATCTTAATAATATATAATACCAACTAAGCAGACGACCAAGCACGGCACAAAACCGCCTTTAAATCTAGCGTAGCCAAATTTGGTTAGCCTATAAAACTGGGCAAATGGTCGAGTATTGTGCAAGCTAAAGTTAGGCACCAAAAACTGTATTTGCTAAGAGAGGCGTCTTCCATCCATTTCTACGAATTCATCATCCAGCGGATCATCCTTTGTCTCTGTAGTCTTCTGCACTTTATTTGGTTGTTTGCCTCTAGCCTTTGCCCCAACTTTTTTTCCAGTAGGTTTTTTGGCAAATAAATCTGTTAAAAACTGACTCGTGTTTAACTTATGGGCTGAACCATTTGATGTATCCTGT
>DAOMAH010000338.1:0-2108 GCA_035426725.1 Acinetobacter sp. | reverse complement strand
TTATGCACTGTTCCGTCACATGACCGTTTTTGAAAATATTGCTTTTGGCTTAAGAGTTCGTCCCCGTGCGACCCGTCCTAATGAAGCTGAAATCAAAAAACGTGTAACGCGTTTACTCGACCTCGTTCAACTGAGCTTTTTAGCAGATCGTTACCCTGCTCAACTGTCGGGTGGTCAACGTCAACGTATTGCCTTAGCTCGTGCTTTAGCAGTCGAACCACGTGTTTTGTTATTAGATGAACCGTTTGGTGCATTAGATGCCAAAGTGCGCAAAGAACTACGTCGCTGGTTGCGTACCTTGCATGATGAATTGCATATCACTTCGATTTTCGTGACTCATGACCAAGAAGAAGCCTTGGAAGTTGCCGATCAAATTATCGTGATGAACAAAGGTGATGTTGAACAAATTGGTTCACCACGTGAAGTCTATGAAAAACCAGCAACGCCATTTGTCTTTGATTTCTTAGGTCAAGCAAATCGCTTTGAAGGTGAACATACTGGCGGTATTATCCGTCTCGGTGATGATCGCATTCAGTTACCCAATACTTTAGATGCACCTCAAGGGAAAGTCATTGCATTTGCGCGCCCAAATGAATTACATATTCATGCGCAGCCGCAACCGAATACGATTGAAGCGACTTTCTTACGTGAAGTGTGGATTGCGGGTAAAGTGATCGCTGAATTACAAGATCGTAGTGGACGTAACATCGAAATTTTATTAACTGTAGAAGAAGCAAACGCACATCAATTCAGACCGAATCAAACCGTATGGATTAGTGTTGCGCAACTTCATTTATTTGCAGACCAACCCATACAGGTGGCTTAAAAAAATCTCCCCCTATCCCCTTCTTCAAAAGAGGGGGAAATTTAGAGATAAGGAAAAAATATGAACTTTCAACAACTCAGAATTATTCGAGAAACGGTTCGCCAAGACTTCAATTTAACTGAAGCATCTGCTGCACTCTACACCTCACAATCGGGCGTGAGTAAGCACATTAAAGATTTAGAAGATGAACTGGGCGTACAACTTTTTGTACGTAAAGGAAAACGCTTGCTTGGTTTAACCGAACCGGGACAATCCTTACTGAGCATTGTTGAACGGATGCTGGTCGATGCAGACAATATCAAACGGCTTGCCGATGATTTCAATAAAGTAGATGAAGGTACGCTCACCATTGCGACCACACATACACAAGCGCGTTATGTACTGCCGCCAATCGTCAATCAATTTAAAAAATTATTTCCTAAAGTTCATTTAATATTGCAACAAGCAAGCCCTGTGGAAATTGCAGAAATGCTGTTACAAGGTGAAGCTGATATTGGTATTGCCACTGAATCGCTTACCACTCAAGATAATTTGGCAAGCGTGCCATATTATGAATGGCGACACAGCATTATTACGCCGAAAGATCACCCGCTCACCAAGCTCAATAAAATTAGCTTAGACGTGTTAGCAGAATATCCACTGATTACGTATCACGGCGGATTTACAGGACGCTCTAAAATTGACAAAGCCTTTGAAGATGCTCAATTACAGGCAGATATTGTCATGTCAGCACTCGATGCCGACGTCATTAAAACCTACGTTGAGCTGAATATGGGCGTTGGGATCGTCAACCACGTGGCTTATGATACAGAGCGTGATTATCGTTTACAGCAAATTCCAACTGATATTTTTGGCATAAATACCACGTGGATTGCCGTTCGTAAGGGACATTTACTTCGTGGTTACGGCTATGAATTTGTTTCGCTATGCTCGCCCGATACCGATATTAAATCGCTTAAAAAAGTAGCTTATCCAGATGAATAATATTTGCGTTGGTTGTAAATTTTAAGCATAAAAAAACGAGCATAAATAACGCTCGTTTTTTTATGAGGGTAAATTAGAACTTAAAGTTCAAACCTACTTTAGCCACTGGCATCCATTCGTATTTACCATCATTAGCAATTTTTTCTTCTTCAGCACGAATCGTGGTATTAATATCTTGTGCACCAGCAACTGCTTGTAAGTTGTAGTGATCTAGATTCACTGTTGGGTTACCCGTGTAGTACGCACCAACTTCTCCAAACACACCAAAGTTTTTATACAATTTCGGCGCAATACCTAA
>DAOMAH010000337.1:0-2117 GCA_035426725.1 Acinetobacter sp. | reverse complement strand
GAGGCAGTTGCGGCAGGAATTGAACAAATTATTTTAGTCACACATTCATCGAAAGCATCAATTGAAAATTATTTTGATCGTAATTTTGAACTTGAAACAACGTTAGAACAAAAAAAGAAGTTCGATTTACTCAAAGAAATTACTGATATTTTACCGAAGAATGTGACGGTAATCAGCGTACGTCAGCCACAACCTTTAGGCTTAGGTCATGCCGTCCTTTGTGCCAAAGATATTATCGGCGATGATGCTTTTGCCGTATTATTGCCCGATGTTTTGGTCAAGAATACATGCATTGAAAATGATTTATCACTTATGATTCAACGGTTTGATCAATCAAATTCTGCACAGATTATGGTTGAAGCGGTGCCTGATCATTTGGTCGATCAATATGGTATTGTTGATGTAGCGACTTCACCTCGTGAAGGTGAAAGTATTGCCATGCAAGGAATAGTTGAAAAACCAGCGATTGGTACAGCACCTTCAAATTTGTCGGTCGTAGGGCGATATATCTTGCCTGCTGAAATTATGTCACTTTTAGCAAATACGCCACGTGGCGCAGGCAATGAAATTCAGTTGACAGATGCCATCGCAATGCTGCAACAGTCGCAAACAGTTGAAGCTTATCGCATGAAAGGTCAAACTTTTGATTGCGGAAGTAAAATTGGATATTTAAAAGCTGTATTACACTATGGCATTGACCATCCAAATTTGGGTGAAGCATTCAAGGGTTTAATTGAAGAATTAGCCCTGTAATTTTGGGCGAATAATTATGAAAGTTGCGGTTTTTGGCAATACTTTATATGCAGGGGTAATGGCTGCTTTATTGTCTGAATCTGGGCATTTTGTTTATTGCAGCGCCCAATTAAATCAGCGCGCTACGGCGTTTCAATATGCCTTTCATGATGAAAATGTCAGTCGTCTTCTCAATCAGCAACTGAAAACAGGCTTTTTACATTATGTTGATTTTGCTAATATTCCTCTAGATATCGATGTTTATTTCTATAGTTTTAGTCAGAACCAACAACCACAAGCTTTTGAATTGTTAAATGAATTACAACAACGTCCAATCATTCATCCGAAGTTAATGATTAATGCCTCGACCTTTGGCTTGCATGGGACCGAAAAATTTAAACAAATTTTAACGCAAGATGATTGGGTTTATTTACCCGATACGATTCAAGAAGGGAATGCATTACACAGTTTAACGCAGGCTAAGCAATTGATTGTTGGGTGTCCGCAAATTGAAGTACAAGCAAAAGTTAAAGAATTATTAAGACCTTTTTTCCCGCTGTCACAGCAGTATTTATTTATGCCGATTTTGGATGCTGAATTTACTAAATTGAGTATTTCCGGCATGTTGGCAACCCGAATTAGTTATATGAATGATTTGGCGGTCGTCGCCGAAAAACTCGGTATTGATATTGCATCAGTTAGTCAAGGCATGGCCGCAGATAGCCGGATTGGGTCAGCTTATTTATCGCCAGGTGCAGGCTTTGGTGGAGAGAACTTTTCTAATGATATTTTGACTTTGGCAAATACGGTTGCGAATACAGGGGTCAAGAGTCAACTCTTAGGGCAAGTTTGGGACATTAACGAACAACAAAAAGAGATTCTATTTCGAAAACTGTGGAATTATTATCACGGTGATTTGAAAGGCAAAATCATTGCGATTTGGGGGGCATCTTTTAAAGAAAACACCTCCAGTATTCAACAATCTCCAATTCATCAGATGTTGATTGCGCTATGGGCCCAAGGGGTTACGGTGCGATTACATGATCCACAAGCCTTAGCGGAAGTCAAATCACTCTACGGAGAGCGTGCGGATTTGATTTTGTGCGAAGATCAATATGAAGCGATTGAAAAGTCGCATGGGCTTTGCGTTTTAACTGCATGGAAACAATATTGGAGCCCTGATTTGAAGCAGTTGGCACAACGGATGGAACATCCTTTAATTTTGGATGGTCGTAACATTTATGATCCGTGTTATGTCAAAGCACAGGGTTTTGCTTATATGGGTGTGGGGCGATAATCATGGACAATTCGATTGAGCCAGTCGCAGCTTCTGTGAAGCAAACAGCATTTGAAAACCTTACCCATTTAAAAACACAATTTAAACA
>DAOMAH010000336.1:0-2147 GCA_035426725.1 Acinetobacter sp. | reverse complement strand
TGGGTCAATGGTTTTATTGAAAATCCTTGGTCTGAGGAAGCACATCCGCTGGCTGATCTCGGCAAAAGTCATTAGTTCATCATTTGAAGCACTATTTAAAAAAGCGTTGAAATATTAGGAAGAAGATAATGAGTCAGATTGCTTTCATCGGCTTAGGCAATATGGGCGGTCCAATGGCGCAAAACCTGCTGAAAGCAGGGCATAGCGTCACGGTATTTGATTTGTCACCTGCCGCGATTCAGACATTAGCGGATGCTGGCGCAACCGTTGCCGCGTCTGCAAAGGATGCTGTGAATGGTGTTGAAATTGTGATTTCAATGTTGCCTGCCAGTCGTCATGTCGAAGCGTTGTATTTGGGTGAATTAGGCTTGTTGCCTCATATTCCGAAAGGAACGTTAGTCATTGATTGCAGTACCATTGCCGCTCAAACTGCGATTACTGTGTCTAAAGCGGCAAATGCCTTGGGCTTGACCATGCTGGATGCGCCTGTGTCGGGTGGTACGGGCGGTGCAATTGCGGGCACGTTGACCTTTATCGTTGGTGGTGAAGATGATGCGTTAGAGCGTGCGCGTCCGCTTTTGAGTGCAATGGGCAAAAATATTTTCCATGCGGGTGGACACGGCGCAGGGCAAACCGCCAAAATCTGCAACAACATGCTGCTTGGTATTCAGATGATTGGCACAGCAGAAGCCTTAGCACTGGGCGTGGCGAATGGTCTTGATCCGCATGTACTGTCTGACATCATGGTCAAAAGCTCTGGTCGAAACTGGTCACTCGAACTCTACAATCCCTACCCAGATGTGATGGAAAATGTGCCTGCATCGCGCGGCTACACGGGTGGTTTTGGTGTGGATTTGATGTTGAAGGATTTAGGTCTAGCGACGGAAACCGCACTCAACTCACAAGCGTCGATTCCGCTAGGTGAAATGGCGCGTAATCTGTACGCAATGCATAGCAAAGCAGGTGCGGGCGGTCTGGATTTTTCCAGTATTTTGCAAATTTTGCAAAACGCTCAAAAATAGTGACCTTCGACGTCAAAAAATAAGCTGCATAATTGCAGCTTATTTTTTGATGAGGATGAGGGGTGGAAACAGCCCATATTTAACTATGCGTTTCTTCTTCATCTTCACCCTCAAAGGTTTTGGCGATCTTGTCAATATTTAGACTTTTTGCCATGGCATCGAAGATGCTCTTATATGTGCCTTGCTGTTGATAAAGTTGATGATGTTCGCCATGTTCCACAATCGCACCGTCCTGCATCACATAGGTATAATCGGCATCGATGATTTGCGATAGGCTGTGCGAAATAATAATCACTGTGCGCCCCTGTTTGATCTCGTCCAGACTATGTTTGATTTGTTCCGTTGCAATCGCATCTAAACTTGCCGTCGGTTCATCCAAAAATATAATTGGTGGATTTTTTAAAAACATCCGCGCAATCGCAATGCGCTGTTGCTGCCCACCCGAAAGCAAAAGCGCATCAGACTGATAGCCTTGCGGCAGCTTTTGGATTTGTGCATGGATTGAGGCTTTTTCGGCAGCAGTGATAATTTCTTGCTGTGTAGCATTCATTTTTCCATAGCGAATATTGTCTTCAATCGTGCCTTGGAAAATATGATTTTTTTGTAGTACCAAACCAATGTTGTCACGCAAATAGTGTGTGTCTATGTCATTCAACGGCGTACCATCTAGCAGGATTTCCCCCGATTGTGGGACATAGAATTTATCGAGCAAACTCATCAATGTGGATTTTCCCGCACCTGATAAACCCACGAGCGCGGTGATTTTATTGGGTTGAATGGTGATACTGATGTCTTTGAGTGCGTGATAACCATTCGGGTAGAAAAATTCGACCTGTTTTAACTCAAACATACCTTTGAGCAGTTGCGGTTTAAGCTGCCCTGACTTTTCGATTTCGTGATCTGCTTCTGAAATCTTAAAAAAGCTTTCTGCATAAATCATGGCATCATTGACTTCATCATAGATCCGATGCAGGGAACGGATGGGTGCAGATACATTATTGAATAATAAAATATGGAACATAATCATGCCGATACTCATATCACCGACCAGTACAAAATAAGCGGTCAAGATAATGATAAACACGACGCCGATTTGTTCAATAAAGGTTTTTAAGCCATCAAATA
>DAOMAH010000335.1:0-2171 GCA_035426725.1 Acinetobacter sp. | reverse complement strand
TCTTTTTGAGTCAGAATACGTCCTAACTCTTTTTGCTTCATGGCTAATTTAGCGAGAGATGCCTCGACAATAACCACCGCACCATCAACAATAATTCCGAAATCGAGTGCACCTAAACTCATTAAATTGGCACTGATCTTTTGGTTGACCATGCCTGTGATTGTCATCAACATGGATAACGGAATCACCATCGCAGTAATCAGAGCTGCACGGAAATGACCTAAGAATATGAAAAGCACCACAATGACCAGAATTGCACCTTCAAGTAAATTCTTCTTCACTGTTTGAATCGTTGCATCAACTAAAGTTGTTCGGTTGTAAACTGCTTTAGCTTCAACACCTTCAGGTAGCGACTTTTGAACCTGTTGTAGCTTTTGATCTACAGCATGAGCAACATTTCGAGAGTTTTCGCCAATAAGCATGAACGCTGTACCCAGTACAATTTCTTGCCCATCTTTGGTGGCAGCACCTGTTCGTAATTCATGACCAATCGATATTTTTGCAACGTCTTTCAATCTGAGGATATAACCATTGCTCGTCGTGATCGGAATATTTTGGATTTGTTCAATCGAGTTAATTTGAGAATCAGAACGGATTAAATACTGCTCACCATTTTTCTCAATGTACCCTGAACCTTTGTTCATGCTGTTCTTAGAGATCGCCTCTAAAATAGCTTTCTGATCCAACCCTATGCTACGCAAATAAGCATAATCAGGTTGAACAACAAATTGTTTAAGATAACCACCAATGGTATTGATTTCATTCACACCCTCAACATTTCGAAGCTGAGGTTTAATGACCCAATCTTGCAAGGTTCTTAATTCAGTGGGTGAAAGTGGGTTTAGACTATTCTTGGCATTCTCAACGGTATACATGAAGATTTCGCCAAGCCCTGTGGAAACAGGACCCATTGAAGTCGATATGCCGCTTGGCAATGTTGGTGTCACGCCTTGCAATTTTTCATTGACAATTTGACGGGCAAAATAGATGTCCGTCCCCTCCTTAAATATCGCCGTGACCTGAGATAAACCGTATCTCGACACAGAACGTGTATATTCAAGATTAGGGATACCTGCCAAAGCTGTTTCAATCGGGTAAGTGACTTGTGACTCCATCTCCATAGGAGACAAGCCTTGTGCTTCACTGTTGATTTGGACTTGTACATTTGTGATATCAGGAACAGCATCAATAGGTAGTTTAAAATAGTTATAAACACCCAATGCGCCTACGAATAGGAAGACGATCAGTACAAACCAACGATTTTTAATCGAAAGCTTAACAATTTGGTCAAACATGGTGCTACCCCTTAGTGATCATGAGTAGCGCCAGATTTACCTAGCTCTGCTTTTAATAAATAAGAATTGCCAGCCGCATAAACCTGACCTGCTTTTAAGCCTGACTTAACTTCAACAAATCCATTATATTTGTCACCTAACTCTAAAGGACGTGCTTCAAAGTCATTGCCTACACGAATGAACACCACATCCCAATCACGGAAGTTTTGTAAAGCATCTTCACGAACAACCATTGGCTTCAAGCTTTGATTTTCAAAAATATTTGTGGTGATTAATTGACCTGAACGCCATTTAAATTGGTTAGTAATTTCAACAAAGACTTGAGCGGTACGTGTTTTAGGATCAATGACATCACTGATGTATTTGATCGTTCCTAATGCTTCTTCTGTGCCCGATTGAATTTGGGGTTTTACTGTCACCTTAGCATTCGGGTTAATCGTATTCAGCTTATCCGCAGGAACGTTGACCACTGCGAGTAACTGAGATGTATTGGCAATTTTAAATAATGGCGAAGATGGCGTGACGTTTGATCCAACAGCCCCCAGCACTTGTAAAACTGTGCCAGACATCGCAGCCCGAACTTCAATTATCCCGTTGCCTGAACCACCATAAGAGCTGATCAAATTATTCAATTCATTGGCACGAATCTGAGCATCATCAAATTCACGCTTTGCATTAATGTAGTCAATTTCAGGCGATACTCGTTTTTGAAATAACGTTCTCTCTTGTTCCATCTTTTTACGTGTAAATTGCAAATTATCCATTGCAATAGAACGCTCAGCATTTAAGCGGATCAAGTCTTGGCTTTGTACTGTAGCTAACAAATCACCTTGACTTACTTTATCGCCAATCGTGCGATATGTTTTGATGAGTGTT
>DAOMAH010000334.1:0-2177 GCA_035426725.1 Acinetobacter sp. | reverse complement strand
GATATTACCGCCCTGCTTACCCCTGAAGATGAACAAGCCACAGCAACCATTATTACGCGTGAAGATATGATTTTGGCGGGTCAACCATGGGTCAATGCGTTAATTCAAGCCTTTGATCGTTCAGTACAAGTGACTTGGCTCAAACAAGAAGGCGAGCGTGTCGCCGCCAATGAAGCTTTTTTAAAATTGGCAGGTTCTGCGCGTAGCTTGCTCACAGTTGAGCGCCCTGCTTTAAATTTTATTCAAACCTTATCTGCGGTAGCGACCAAGACTGCTAGCTATGTTAAACAGTTAGATGGTTTAAATACCAAATTACTCGATACCCGCAAAACCTTACCGGGTTTACGCATTGCGCAAAAATATGCAGTTGCCATCGGCGGTGGTCAAAATCACCGTTTAGGTTTGTTTGATGCTTTCTTAATTAAAGAGAATCACATCATGGCGGCAGGCAGCATAACCCAAGCAGTAGCGCAAGCGCGTCAGATTGCCCCGAACAAGCCTGTTGAAGTTGAAGTTGAGACATGGGATGAACTGAATCAAGCACTGGAAGCAGGTGCAGATATCGTGATGTTGGATAATTTTAGTCAGCAACAAATGATTGATGCGGTCAAGCATGTAGCAGGTCGTTGCAAATTGGAAGCTTCGGGTAATATCACCATCGAAAATTTACGTGAAGTGGCAAGCACAGGCGTGGATTACATTTCAATGGGTGTATTGACCAAAGATGTGATCGCGATTGATTTATCGATGCGGTTCAATGCTTAACTAACTTTGGAATCAGATTCTTTTTGAATCGTTTCCAATTTTGCTGGCGTAGAATCTTCTAATTCATGCCACGCCGATTTAGCCTCAACCGATTCACTCGAACGTGGATCGGATGCCATAAAAACAAAGGTCATGGCACTTAACACCAATAAAAATATTTGCAGCATCATTTTCTCTATTATTGTGAATATTCAATTTGCTGAATTTAGCAGGTCAAAGTGAAGCGAATTTGTTGACTATGTTACAACCTACGCAAACTGAGTGAATTTATGCAGAGGATAAGAACAAGCTTATTGTTCATAGGTGATGCATGTAAACAGACATCACAGTTGGACTGTGGTCATGATTTACTGGCTGATACTTTAATAGACACTTTATAAATAAAAAGCGGTCTAAATTAGACCGCTTTTTTGATTCTTAGATTCGATTTCAGCTTACCAACCCAACGCTTCTTGTTGTTTCTGAATCAAGGTGGCGATGCCTTTTTCAGCCAGCTCTAGCATGGCGTTGCATTGTTGACGGGTAAACGGTTTTTCTTCTGCTGTACCTTGAATTTCAATAAATTCACCTGCCTGTGTCATCACCACGTTTAAGTCGGTTTGGCAATTTGAATCTTCTTCATAGCATAGATCGAGCAACGCTTCGTCTTGATACATTCCAACAGAGATGGCAGCGACTAAGCCTTTTAACGGATCTTGCTTAATTTTTTTGTTGCTAAGCAACACATTCATGGCATCCACTAACGCCACCGCTGCACCAGTAATTGCTGCGGTACGTGTTCCACCATCGGCTTGGATCACATCACAGTCGATGGTAATGGTGTTTTCACCCAACTTCTTTAAATCGACCATCGCACGTAAGCTGCGACCAATTAAACGTTGAATTTCTTGAGTACGTCCACTTTGCTTACCACGTGCAGCCTCACGGTCACTACGGGTATGGGTCGAACGTGGCAACATGCCATATTCAGCCGTCACCCAACCTTGACCCTTGCCTTTTAAAAAGCGAGGTACAGAGTTATCAATACTTGCTGTACAAAGAACTTTGGTATGACCAAACTCAACGAGAACCGAACCTTCCGCATAACGGGTAAAATTACGAGTGATTTTAACATCACGTAATTGGTCTAATGTTCTTTGGTCAATACGCATTGGCGTTCTCTAATAATCTGAATATGTTACGACATATTATAGCAGTAGATGGTAAGGAATATAAAATTGTCATTTTTATCCCATATAAAAAAAACCAGCAACGAAGGCCAGTTTTTTATGATTATGTCAGAATGAAGTCTTGATCAAGCTCACTTTAAACCTTTCACTTTATCCACCATACCTTTTACGGCGCCAATCCACTTACTTTTGTTCAACGCGATACGATCAACCACCGGATCAGGCAAAGAGTGTTCTGCTAAA
>DAOMAH010000333.1:0-2186 GCA_035426725.1 Acinetobacter sp. | reverse complement strand
ACTGAAACGACTGATTCATGGTTTCTACTAATTGCCATGCCCGACGATAACTCATGTTCATAGATTTGGCAGCTTGCGAAATAGAACCTGTTCGCTGAATTGCTTCCAATAAATCTGCTTTCCCTGGCCCAAAAGCAATTTCATCTTCAAGCAAAATTCGGATATGCAGTTTTAAGCGTGAGTTTGGCATCTATTTAGACTCAAAAATGGACAATGTAATGACATTGCCCATTCAAATATTGAAATTTAGAAATGAATCACACTACGGATAGACTTGCCTTCGTGCATCAAATCAAACGCCGTATTGATCTCTTCAAGTGGCATGCTATGTGTAACAAACGGTGCGAGTTGAATTTCGCCTTTCATAGCATCTTCCACCATTTTAGGCAGTTGCGAACGTCCTTTTACGCCACCAAATGCCGTGCCCATCCATTTCCGTCCTGTGACCAATTGAAATGGACGTGTTGAAATTTCTTGACCCGCACCTGCAACGCCAATAATTACCGATTGCCCCCAACCGCGGTGTGCACATTCCAAAGCAGAACGCATCACATTGGTATTGCCAATACATTCAAAAGAATGATCTACGCCCCAACCTGTCATTTCAACAATCACTTGCTGAATTGGCTGCTCATAATCTTTGGGATTGAGGAAATCGGTTGCACCAAATTCTTTAGCGAGTTCAAATTTATCTGGATTGGTATCAACGACAATAATTTTTCCTGCTTTGGCTTGTCGTGCACCTTGTACCACAGCGAGTCCGATTCCGCCTAAACCAAAGACTGCGACACTGTCACCCGCTTGAACTTTGGCAGTATTATGCACCGCACCAATACCTGTCGTCACACCACAACCGAGTAAACAAACTTGTTCAGGATTAGCTTCAGGATTGATTTTCGCTAAAGAAACTTCGGCAACCACCGTATATTCACTAAAGGTTGAACAGCCCATGTAATGATAAATCGGCTGACCATTATAAGAAAAACGTGTCGTTCCATCAGGCATTACGCCTTTGCCTTGAGTTGCGCGTACAGCAACACATAAATTGGTTTTGCCAGATTTACAAAATAAACATTCTTTACATTCTGCGGTATAAAGTGGAATTACATGATCGCCCACTGCCACGCTGCTTACGCCTTCACCAACTTGTACGACAATACCTGCGCCTTCATGCCCCAATACTGCGGGAAATACACCTTCTGGATCATCGCCCGATAAAGTAAAAGCATCGGTATGGCAAACACCCGTATGGGTAATTTTAATCAGGACTTCGCCCGCTTTTGGTGGTTCAACATCAAGTTCTACGATTTGTAATGGTTGACCTGCGGCAAAAGCAACGGCTGCACGAGATTTCATACTTTTATCCTTATTGGCAATTTGATTTCATATTCGGGGAAGCATTCTCTGAGTTTACTCGAATATTCAATTTAGAATTGACTGAAATGACAATTTTTATAGGACTGCCCAACAATTACATCTCTATTTTATATGCTAATTTATTTTTATAATTCCAAAAAGGATAACATCATGATTTCAGAAAAAGATTGGAAAAGCATTCAACAAGTCTTTGATGCAGCACAAAAAGCATCTTTACATTCTTCTATTGCGACAGTTGATGAATTCGCGCAACCCTCGATAACGCCGATTGGTACAATTTTTTTAAATGATGACCAAACTGCTTTTTTCTTTGATACATTTACAGAAAAGTTAACGGAAAATCTAAAACACAATTCAAAAGCCTGTATTCAAGCAATAAATAGCGGCAAATGGTTTTGGCTTAGTTCGTTAATTCAAGGGGCTTTTAAAGATTATCCAGGTGTTCGCTTATATGTGGAGATAGGTGACCTGCGTCCTGCGACTGAACAAGAAAAACTCGCTGTTGATAAACGAACCAAACCATTGCAATGGACGAAAGGAAGCCAGTTCATTTGGTCTGAATTCACACATGTACGTGACATAAAAATCAGTGATTTTCGGTGGATCAAATATCCCAAAATGATGGAAAATTTACTCTAAAGACATTTCAAACAAACACAGTCCTTCTATTTCCAAAGGCATCTTGATCGCTTTAAAAGATGCCTGTTCAAGTGCATCTAAATGCTCTTGTTTAGTCATATACAATTGATCATTTTGCATTGCATGTGCCGCACACAAATGATCACACACCAAATAATAACCTTTAGGTT
>DAOMAH010000332.1:0-2190 GCA_035426725.1 Acinetobacter sp. | reverse complement strand
GCGTTGGTGCTTGATCAATTATTTATCAAATTAATGTATGTACAACTGAGTTAAGTTTTAAAATCAGTCGAAGATGATTTGTTGTTTCGTAGATTGTTTCTTATAATCGAAGTAGAAATTATATTTTATTTTAATTGAACGATGACGGAAGGATGTTCTATGAATGTGATTGCAAGCGCTTGATCACAGCTTCATAGATGCCACGAATAGAAAGCGAATTTTATTTTTGAGTTATTATTAACAGGGGAATGTTATGCAAACACCAATGATGGGCGGAATAATACACGTCAATGTTCCTGATAAAACGATTCTACAAGCGACATACATGGCTTTTGTGCAAGGCGGAGGCTTATTTGTACCGTCTAAGCAAGCGGTAAAAATGGGGCAAGAAGTCTTTGTGTTGGCAACCTTACCAGATAATCCACAAAAAATTCCGCTGACGGGTAAAGTGATTTGGATTACCCACAAGCAAACACACTTGAAACCTCAAGGTTTTGCAATTCAACTGGCAGGTGAAAAGGGTAATTATTATAAAAATGAAGCCGAAAGAATTTTAGCGGGTGCAAAAAGTACTGACCGTTCAAGTTATACCATGTAACAAAAAGATAGGAATCTCGCGTGTTTGTTGATACTCACTGCCATTTAACGATGTTAGATCTCAGTCCCTATAACGGTGATTTAGATCAAGCCTTAGCACAAGCACGTTTGGCAGGCGTTTCAAAATTCATGGGGATTTCTGTTGACCTTGATGATCATATTCAATTAGCAGAAATTGCTTCACGACATGATGATGTTGGTTATTCTGTCGGTGTCCATCCTTGTGAAGATACTGACACCATGGCACGAGCGACGACAGATTATTTAATTCAGCTTGCTCAAGATGATAAAGTTTGGGCCTTAGGTGAAACGGGGCTCGATTATTATCACATTGCAGATTTTATTGCTGAGCAGAAACAATGTTTTGCACGTCACATCCAAGCATCAAAAATCGTTAAAAAACCTGTTGTGGTGCATACTCGAGCGGCAAAACACGACACCGTAGATATCATTCAAGCTGAGCAATCGACGCATGGTATTTTGCATTGTTTTACTGAAGATTGGGAAACGGCAAAAGCGGTCTTAGATTGCGGGTACTACATTTCTTTTTCAGGCATTATTTCTTTTAAAAATGCGCAAGATTTACGTGATGTTGCGAAAAAAGTACCACTTGATCGTGTGTTAATTGAAACAGATAGTCCATATCTTGCACCAATGCCGTATCGTGGTAAAACCAATGAACCTAAATATGTGCCTTATGTGGCAAAAGCGTTAAGTGATGTATATCATAAATCGGTTGAGGAGATCGGCATGATTACCACGCAGAATTTTGAAAATCTCTTGAATCAGAAATAGCCATTGATGTTGTACTAACGAAGAGAGTGATTACTTGAGAATGGATCGTCAAGCTCAGTTTAGAGCAAGAGAAGCATTAATCTTTCAAATTGCGGAACAACTCCTATTAGAAAATGGCGAAGCAGGCATGACCTTGGATGCTTTGGCAGCTGAATTGGATCTTGCTAAAGGCACGTTATATAAACATTTTCAAAGTAAAGATGAATTGTATATGTTGCTGATTATTCGTAATGAGCGCATGTTGCTGGAAATGATTCAAGACACCGAAAAGCAATTTCCTGAACATTTAGTTTTCTTTATGTTGCATCATCTACATCATCCTGAAAGAACTTCGTTATTTCACCAAATAGAAGAGCGTTTATCGACCACAGGGCAAGGCATTCAACCTTTATTTAGTGAGTTATATAAAGTACGTCGGCAACGATTGCGAATTATTATTCGTATGACCGAAAGTTATTTGTTAGAGATTCAAAGCAGTATGATCACGCGTGATTATTTGGCTTCGATTTGGTCTTTAACCTATGGTGCTGCTGTCATCTTAAACTCAAGTTTTTATCAACGTTATTTGGGTTCACGAGATACCTTGCGAGTGGCATATATTGATCAAGCTTTAGCGATGCCAAAACAGCATCAACAATTTACACAATCGTTGATGAAGCAATGAAATCATCTCATTCATTTGAGCAGGGATTCACCCTCATCGAGATCATGGTGGTCATTGTCATCATGACGGTGATGACTTCATTGGTGGTTTTGAATATTGGTGGTATTGATCAGCGGCGTGCAATGCAAGCCAAA
>DAOMAH010000331.1:0-2197 GCA_035426725.1 Acinetobacter sp. | reverse complement strand
GGCAGAGGGATTTCAAGAAGCAACGCTTCTTGCCTAAATTACGCCAAAGGCTGTGTCTGCGGCAGAGGGATAGCAGCAATACTTTCAGCCGATTTTACGCCATAAATAAGTTCAAATAACGCTTTGAACGAAGTGCAAGATGCCTGCAGCACAGAAACTATGCCTATTGAAGAATCCATTAAAAAGAGCGCTTAGGCGCTCTTTTTGCTTTTTTGCACACCTTGTTAAGTTGGCAGCGGATAGAAACTTTCGACTTGGTTACGACCATTTTGTTTAGCACGATACAGTGCAATATCGGCTTCTTTAATTAGTGCATGCAAGTCTGCGGCGTCTGGGTTTAAGCGTGACACACCAATCGAAATGGTAAAATGGATTTTCGTATTGTTAATCATCACGGGATGCGATTCGATATTTTTGCGTAAACGCCCGGCAATCATCATGGCATCTTCTAGGGTAGACTCTGGCAGTAACGCTACAAATTCTTCGCCGCCAAACCGCGCCAAAATATCGCCACGACGCATTTCTTTGCGTGCAATATCGGCAATTTTCTTTAACACTTCATCGCCTATATCGTGACCATAGTTGTCATTAATGCGTTTGAAAAAATCGACATCAAACATCAGCAAGCACATGGAATGGAACGATCGTCGAGCACGAATTTTTTTATCGGCCATAAATTCGAATTGACGGCGATTATTCAGTTGAGTCAAGCCATCGGTATGCGCCAGTTCGCTGAGCATGTGCCGATCCCATTCATTCAGCATGGCGCGTAAAAAACCACGCCGTGCATTTAAGGTGTTGTTCCAACAGACATATAGGCTAAAAAACATCATTGGACTATAAACCAGCGCAAAAATCACACTGTGTTGCACATCATTGATGCGTATTGCGCCGCAAATAATCACCAAGCTAATCAGTGTGGTGGCTAAAATAGAGGGGCTGAATCGGACATGAATTGCAAAACAACCCAGTAAGACAAAAATAGGTGCGGCGTATTGATAAGATGCTACATTGGGGCTGTTCGATTGGCTTAGCAACCAAAACCATAGCCCAGAGGCGCATGCACTCGACACTGGTAGCAATAAATCGTGAATCAGCACATTTGTAATATGTTTAAAACTTAACCAGTTAATAAGCATGAAAGTGAGCGCCAGTGCAACACGACCAATGCCAGATTGCAGGCTAACATCAGGAATTAACAACCAATCTATGAAAAAATAGACCAGAAATAGTAACTGCGCCAATAAGTTAATTTGTATTAAATAATGGCGCAGATTAACATTTTGGTATTGATAATAACTTTGTTTAAATTGAGCTGGGATAGTTGCAATACGGTCGTCTAGCGCTTGTTCCAACGCAGTACGATTTTTCGAGTCGAGCAGTTGCTCGGACGTAATAAAAGTTTGATTCCGTTTGTGATGAGCGGAACTAAAGAGCTGGGTACTAAAACCTTGCTCATGCCCCAAATTGGGGTTCTGTACAGCGCCTTTCATCATAGGCCGCTCCATTACATACACAATGCATTATTGTTGAAATTTTAAACTTGATTTATTGTTTTGTTTATCAAACGATCAATTTCTGTTGAAATTGATAACGAGGTGTAAAGGGTTTGGCTGTGTGAAAATTCATCGTTATTATATCTTAAAAATAACCAAGATTATACCCCCATTTGTGGGGGTGGTCATACAATAGAGTGCTAATGATGAGCGAATACGATAACGCAAGCGTGGTTGTTTGTGCGCAGCACTAAGCATTGAAAAGACTTAAACGAATCACTTCAGGATAATAAAATGAGCAATAGCCATAATGGTGAACGGTCACATTCAGATGATTATGCAAAATATACTGACCAACGGATTCAAGACGTGCAGTTGCGGAGTGCTGAAATTGGGAAAGGGACGATTATCAAACGTGCCTTACCGAGCCGCAATAAAAGAATGGTCGGCGCATGGTGCTTTCTTGATCATGCTGGACCAGTCAATTTCCCGGCAGGAGAGGGTTTAGATGTGGGTCCACATCCGCATATCGGTTTGCAGACCTTTACGTGGATGATTGAAGGCACCATGATGCATACCGACAGCCTCGGTTCAAAGCAGTTAATCCGCCCTAAACAAGTGAATTTGATGACGGCAGGCTATGGGATTTCGCATACTGAAGTCGCACCTGAAACCGAAACCCAAATGCACGCCGCGCAGTT
>DAOMAH010000330.1:0-2198 GCA_035426725.1 Acinetobacter sp. | reverse complement strand
TGTTGGGTATATTGTCCAGTTGGATAATATGTGTCTAAAGCTTCGAGAGACTTCACTGCATCGGTATATTGATTACGATCAAGCGATTTTTGGGCTTTGTTAAAATAGACTTGTTCGCTTGATTGAGGGCCTTTATCGGCAACTTCTTTTTTCGTTGGATTGCTGCTACAGCCCACAAATGCAGACGCGACGCCTAAAGATAACGCCAATATCGTAATTTTATAATGGGGTAGCGACATAAAAATTCCTCTGCTTTTGAGACAATAAGCTACAATGGGGCTATTAAATCATTTTTGTACCGATCATCAAATGACTTCAGCACAATCTTCCAATTCAAATATATCAGAAACAGATTTCTTACTCGAAGATTCTGTCGATGCAGATAATCATACTTCTGATGCAACTGCAACACGTTTATCGTTGCAAATTCAACTTGATGAAACGTATTTGGGGCAACGTATCGACCAAGTTGCCGCTTTGGTTTGGAGTGATTTTTCACGAGAAAAACTGAAACAATGGATGAAAGAAGGCCATCTATTGGTCAATGGTCAGATCGTCAAGCCGAAATACCGTTGTGAAGGCAATGAGCAGCTCACTTTAGAAGTTGAACTTGAAGTACAGACGACGAGCCAACCTGAAAATATTCCGTTAAATATTCTCTATGAAGATGACGATATTATCGTGATCAATAAGGAAGTCGGAATGGTGGTGCATCCTGGGGCAGGGAATCCAACAGGAACACTGGTTAATGCCTTGCTTTATCATGCTCCAAAACTGGCAGAATTATCGCGTGCGGGTTTAGTCCATCGTATTGATAAAGATACCAGTGGATTATTGGTGGTGGCGAAAAATTTAGAAGCGCAATTTTCTTTGAGTAAGCAATTGGCCAAGAAAACCGTTTATCGCGTTTACGATTTGGTGGCATACGGCAATATTATTGCAGGTGGAACCATTGATGAGCCAATTAAACGTCATCCGATGGATCGCGTTAAAATGGCGATTTTGCCAGGTGGGCGTGATGCGGTGACGCATTATAATGTCAAAGAGCGTTTCCGAGACTTTACGCGTGTGCAAGCGCAACTTGAAACAGGACGAACCCATCAAATTCGTGTGCATTTCAATTATTTGGGTCATGGTTTGGTGGGCGACCCCGTTTATGTGAATCGTGTACGTTTCCCAGCGGGTGCATCAGAAAAATTAACCGATATGTTACGCAGCTTTAAACGTCAGGCCTTACATGCTGCAAAACTCGGCTTGGTACATCCACGTACGGGCGAAGAAATGATGTTTGAAGCGCCGTGGCCAGATGATTTCACCCAGTTGCTTGAAGTGCTGCGTACTGAAAACCAAGCGTATTAAAGCTGAGGAATTGTAAATGGAGTTTGTTCAAGGTCTGCCGCAAGGGGTATATGTCGGTCAAACCCAAATCGAACATCCGCAAGCCATTCAAACTGTTAGTCCAAACCTCACTGGATTTAATTTGGCTTTGCATGTGAGTGATGATGCAGATCGAGTGCAGCAGCATCGCATGTCCTTATTGAATGAATTCGCTCCATTTGGTGTAGATAAAATGACATGGATGATGCAAACGCATAGCACCATTTGTCATACCATTAACGAGCAAATTTCGTTTATAGCCCTCGAAGGCGATGGTTTGGTCACTCAACGGAAAGGTCATGCGCTGATGATGATGACTGCCGATTGTCTTCCTGTGGTTTTGGGAAATGTTGACGGCACAGAAGTGGCAAACTTACATGCAGGATGGCGAGGCTTAGCCAATGGTATTATTGAAAATACAGTCAGAGAAATGCAATCTCCGCCGACATGGGCATGGTTAGGCGCAGCGATTAGTCAGCCTTGCTTTGAGGTGGGTGCTGAAGTTAGAACGATTTTTTGTGATAAATATCCTGAATTAGCATCTACTTTTATTGCAGGGCAAGCGATTGGTAAATATCAGGCGGATTTATATGCGATTGCTCGATTTATTTTAAATCGTTTAGGCGTTGGAACGGTTTTGGGTGGTGATCAGTGTTCTTATCTGCAAGCGCAAGATTATTTTTCTTATCGCCGTGATGTAAAAACAGGACGCATGGCAACTTTTGTGTTTATGCAATAAGTGGTTTAGGTGCGGGATTCGCCTAGACTCACTTAAAAATGTTAAACTAAATCCCAATTTTAAAGAAGAAACCACTGCTTTT
>DAOMAH010000329.1:0-2203 GCA_035426725.1 Acinetobacter sp. | reverse complement strand
GAGTGGAATTTTGACATCGGAAGCTAATGGCAATTTCTTCGGGTTAAACTGCATTTCTACGAGGTTTTTGCCCCATGCAATCACATCAATATCCAAAGTGATGGAATGTGATGGACGTGTTCTACCTGCTTGTTGCTCGAATATTTTCAACTGCTCAACGACAACCTCAACTGATAAATCACTGCGTAATAAACACGCCGAATTCCAATAATCAACGCCCACCCCATCTCGACATGGAATTTGATAAATAGGCGAAAATTCGACATTGCCTAAACCTGCCAGCTGCGCATAAGCCAACCGAAAATGCTGTAGTTGCTGAAGATTACTCGCCAGTGCGAGCGCGAAAATCATTTCGTTGGCGTTCAAGGCGAATTCCTACAGCTTGAGCTTGGGCAATAATGGCAGGTTTACGAATGGTAATGCTGATGGATTCAATTGAAGCAAAAGTTTCAAATAAACAGTTCAAAACCAATTGGGCTGCATGCTCAATGAGTTTAGGCTGCGCTTGCTGAATCGCTTGCGCTGCAAGTTCACAAATCTGTGCATAATTCAGCGTATCGCTTAATTCATCTGATTGTGCCGCCTGACTTAAATCATTTTGAATGTTTAAATCTAAAAGCAAAGGTTGAGTGATTTGCCGTTCCCAATTGAAACAGCCAATCACAGTATCGACCTTCAACCCTTCAATAATAATGGCATCCATAATTTGAATCTCTCCTAAATTCATCATAAGAACAAGTCCCCCTTTAGAAAAGGGGGATTTAGGGGGATTTTTAATGCTTCAACAATGAAATAGGTTCAGCGTTTTGAACCATTTGTAAACGTTGATCTGCATAAATATCAGTATATGGTGTTAGAATCCGCATGAACCGATCAAAATACAGCATTTGTTTGAATAATAATGCAAAATCACGCGGAAATTTAATGCCGTGACGCTCGCCTACGCCAATCATGTCCATCATAATTTCATTTAAATCGGCTGGATTTGAACTCAATATTTCTTGCGGATCGGACAATAACACACCACTAAACAATCGCTCTAAATCATCCGCCAAAACCTGAGTGTTAATTTCAGTATGAGTCATGCCCATTTTCAGCATATTTTCAGCCATTGCAGTGTAATTGGTGTGTTGCAGCGCATCCATAAATGCCATACATGCTGTCCACACCTCTTGTTTAAGTTGCCCCACAATCCCGAAATCAATAAAGCCAATGCGACCATCTTCGAGCAACATCAAATTGCCTGCGTGCAAATCTGCATGAAAACTCTTACATAGCATTAAACTACCAAACCACGTATTCATGGCAGTGATTAAGACTTGTGATGGATCTTTTGCATATTTTTTGACGATATCAAAATCGGTCAATGACACACCATATAAACGCTGCATCGTGAGCACACGGCGCGTTGAAAACTGGTGATAGACTTTCGGTGCAGTCGCTGCATGATTTTGTGAAATATTTAAATAATCAATAAAATCATCAAGATTTTGTGCTTCTTCGATAAAATCGACTTCCCGAACCATACGGATTTTAATTTCTTCGACAATATCGGATAAAGAGGCAAATTTGATTTTAGGTACGGCGCGCTCTAGTACTTTGGTTGCCCAATGCACGACATTTAAGTCTGTATATAAAATGGTTTCGACACCAGGTTTTTGTACTTTTAAAACAACATCTTCACCAGTAACCAATTTGGCTGCATGTACTTGAGCAATCGAGGCAGAAGCAAGCGGCTTTTCATCAATAAAACTAAAAATTTCATTGAGATTCTTGCCTTCGAACTCCTCTGCTAAAACACGTTGAATGTAGCTAAATGGCAAAGTTGGGGTTTGATCTAAACAACCTTGAAATTCTTCAACATATTCGCGTGGAAATAACGATGGCGTACTGGCAATAAATTGACCCAGTTTGATATACGTTGAGCCTAAAGATTCAAAAGTTTCACGCATTAATTTGGCATTACTTGGTTTTTCAGTGGCGTACTTTACGCCTGCTTGGGCAGCAACTACCACGGTTTCACCGATACGAGCGACAGAACGAAGCCCATCCAATAAAATATTTCTTTTCATAATCTTTTCATTGCTTCATGAGTGGCGTTAGTTTAGCAAATTTTGCTGCATTTACCGATTAAGTTGCCCGACAAACTAGGCAATCAACATCTTTTTCAAAGTTTAGAATACGTTGCGTAAGGTTTAAACCA
>DAOMAH010000328.1:0-2208 GCA_035426725.1 Acinetobacter sp. | reverse complement strand
ATACAAATGCGTGTCCCGTTCTAAATTCGCAAGACACGTTACATCTTTATCAATTAACTTTTCCTGTTCACTGCCTTTTGGATTAAGATAGTCTTTCGTTTAAGGTTCCATCTTTTTATTAGGTCTTGTTATGTCACAGGCAAATGCCAATTTTGCAAAAAACACAGCACAAACGGAAAGCAAAAGTGACTCAGGTCAACTCAAAGAATTTCGCACTCCCCCGCATAATTTATCCATTGAACAAGCTGTTTTAGCGGCATTAATGACGGTTGCGGAATCATTTGAACAAGTTGGCGATTTACTTAAAGAAAATGATTTTTATGCCACTCGCCATAAATATATTTATCGTGCGATTGAGAAATTGGCACAAGAAAATTCGCCTTATGATGCGGTTTTAGTCAACGACTGGCTACTCAAACAAAATTTGTTGGATGCGATTGGTGGCGAAGAATATTTAATGCAATTAATGGCGGATTCGCCTTCTAGTTTCTATAATCTTGAAACTTATGCCAGTAAAATTAAAGAATTTTCGACCCTGCGCAGCATGATCAAAGTCAGTAGCGACATATTGCAAAATGCCTATGACACCAAAGGTCGTCCTGTTAGCGAAATTTTAGATTTGGCTGAAACACAAATTTTCTCCTTAGCCGAACAACACAACAACAATAAGAAAGATTCTGGCCCAAAATCAATTAGTTCAGTTACGGCAGATGTCATTACAAAACTCGATGAATTGTCTAAATTAGATGGCAACATCACAGGATTAACCACAGGCTTTTTAGAGCTTGATAATAAAACTTCGGGGATGCAAGCCGGTGATTTAATTATTGTCGCTGCACGTCCGTCGATGGGTAAAACCACCTTTGCCATGAATTTGGTAGAAAGTGTTTTACAATATAATCGCTTGCCTGCTCTGGTGTTTTCAATGGAGATGCCCGCAGATTCGATTGCTATGCGTTTGATTTCAGCCATGGGTAAAGTCCATCAAGGTCATTTGCGTTCAGGAAATTTGGATGCAGATGAATGGACAAAAGTCACAGGGACGATTCTTCAATTACAGCAAATGCATTTGTACATTGATGATTCCTCTGCCCTTCCACCAACTGAATTACGTGCGCGCGCACGGCGTATTGCCAAAATGCACGATGGAAAACTCGGTTGCATCATGGTCGATTACTTACAGTTAATGAAAGTGCCGGGTATGGGCGACAACCGTGTGAACGAAATTTCTGAAATTTCTCGAAGCTTAAAAGCTTTAGCCAAAGAAATGATGTGCCCTGTGATTGCCTTATCTCAGCTCAACCGTTCCCTTGAGAACCGTCCAAACAAACGCCCTGTGATGTCTGACTTACGTGAATCGGGTGCCATCGAGGAGGATGCCGATTTGATCATGTTTATTTATCGTGATGAAGTTTATAACAAAGAATCTAAAGAAGCAGGTACAGCAGAAATTATCATCGGAAAGCAGCGTAACGGCCCAATTGGCTCGGTTCGCTTAGCATTTGAAGGACAATACACCCGATTTAGCAATCTTTCGCCTGAATATTACAGCCAATATGATGACGGTGAATAAGTCTTTAAACGAGCTGCAAATTACCTTCATTTTAAAGTCGACCCAAAGGAGAGCTCAGGGTGCGCCAAACAACTGTTTATATTGATAGCGCTGCGCTGCAATATAATTTAAACCGCGTTAAACAACTTGCTCCACACTCAAAAATCGTCAGCATGGTTAAGGCCAATGCTTATGGACACGGAGTCAAAGACTGTTTAGCCGCTTTAAATGAAACAGATGCCTTTGGGGTCGCTTGCTTAGAAGAAGCCTTAGAAATTCGACAACTCGGATATCAACAACCGATTACTTTAGTTGAAGGTGTCTTTTCCCAAGATGAAATGGCTCAAGTCCTTGCCCATAAATTGGAATGTGTTGTACACCATGCACAACAAGTTGAATGGTTAATTGCCCACAAAGATCAATACAATAGCTTAGAACTGAAAGTTTGGGTCAAACTGAATAGCGGAATGAACCGATTAGGTTTCAAGCAATCTGAAATTATTGAAGTAATTCAATGTTTGAAAACAGAAGGTTTCACTTGTGTTCTTACCATGCATTTTGCCAATGCCGATTCTGACCATCCGCTAAACGAACAACAAAAAATCAGTTTTTAGATGTTAAACATGCCTGTGAGCCAATATTAGCTTCATGCTGTA
>DAOMAH010000327.1:0-2215 GCA_035426725.1 Acinetobacter sp. | reverse complement strand
GCTGAAGTGGCACATAAACTAATGAATTTGGCGTATAGCTATACCCGTGATGAAGAAGTGATTCCTAAACAACATCTCATTGCTGAATTACCCGTAATTAAATCGACTTTGAAAATGTTTAGAGTTGAAACGCAACAACCGACCATTGTGACCACATCTTTATACAATCAGCCGACGACAATTGATTTAAATAATTTTGATTTAGCAACACAACGCTTACAGGTCATGGACATTAATCAGCAAATTCAAACCATTGAACCGCTTCAATCGACCAATACACACGTCAATATTGAATTGAATGAGCAGCGTTTAACTGCGCCTTTGATGCAAGCAATGAATTTGGCTACTGTGTCGATTTATCAAAATAATCAATTGATTCGCAGCTTACAAATTGAAAATGATGTACACATTGAAGAAGCCAATATTGTGCAAAAAATATTGCTGTGGTTCTCAAGTTTATTTTCAGTTTTTAGCAGTAACGATATAAAAGCTGCCAAACTTTATCCTTTAAATAAAGGGTAATCTGTTCACTATTTTTATAATGATTAACCATACAATCTTAAAAAAAGGATGGCATAATCCCCCCATCCTTTCCCAATAAAAATTTAGGTTAATCATGAGCAAAACCTTACATCAAATTGTGATTGTGGGTGGTGGCGCAGGCGGTTTAGAGCTTGCGACACAGTTAGGTGAACGCTTTGGCAGACGTAAAAATGTCAAAATTGTTTTAGTTGACCAAAACCTGACCCATATTTGGAAACCTTTACTTCACGAAATTGCCGCTGGTTCTCTCAACCCTCATGAAGAACAAACCAATTATTTTGCCCATGCAGAAAAACACAATTTTGAATTTGTGCTCGGGACTTTAATTGAGGTCAATAAAGACCAAAAGCAGATTACCCTTGCGCCTCCACAACTTTCTAAAGAACATACACCACAAATTCAGAGCTTAACTTACGATACCTTGATCCTTGCTGTCGGTTCAGTATCGAATGATTTTGGCACTGAGGGCGTGCGTGAACACTGTCATTTCTTGGATAGCCGTCAACAAGCGGATATTTTCCAACAAGACTTGTTTCACCTTTATATCGAAGCACAAAATCAACCGAACGAACGTGCATTGAATATTGGTATCGTCGGTGCGGGCGCAACGGGTGTTGAATTAGCGGCAGAACTGATTGAAACCACTAAGAATTTTTATCGTTATGGATTAAAGAAAATTAATCCAAAACAGGTCAAAATCACCCTGATTGAAGCTTCTGACCGTATTTTGCCAGCATTAAATGAAAAAACGGCTGCGCATAGTGCTAAACAATTGAAAAAGATGGGTATTGAAGTTCTTACCCAACATAAAGTGCAAAAAGTAGGTGATAGCAATGTCTATTTTGCCGATGGCAGCACCTTGCATTCTGACATTACCGTGTGGGCAGCAGGTGTCAAAGCTCCGAAAGTTTTAGAATCATTTGATGATTTTAAACGCGATAAAATTAATCGTTTGATGGTTTATGCAACGCTACAAACCTATTCAGACCCAAATGTTTTTGCTTTTGGTGACTGTGCCAACTGTCAATTGGATGCACGTCAACCTCCACTGGGCCCTCGCGCACAAGTAGCGAGCCAACAAGCGACGTTTTTAGTTGATGCAATCTCTGCTCGTTTGTCGGGTTCAGTTCAGCCCATGTTTAGTTTTAGCGACAAAGGTTCTTTGGTGTCTTTAAGTCGTAACCAAGCAGTTGGAGAATTGCTCGGTGATGTAAGCGTACAAGGTTTTATTGCCAAAACCATGTATGTATCGCTGTACCGAATGCATCAAGCGGCAATTCATGGCTATACCCAAGCTGGTATGCTCACCATGAAAGACTTCTTAACACGTCGTGTACGTCCAAAAATTAAACTTTACTAGGTTGAAGTTTTTAATTTCGTACCTATTTAGAATGAAATAGTTTCAGAAAGTGGAAAAAAGTCTACAAAAACGATTTTTCACTTTATGATATACACCTAAAATTGATGACATGGATTCCAAACATGACTGCTATTGCACTTAACCACGTGGTTTTATTCCACTACACTTTAACAAACGCTGAGGGTGAAACACTTGATCAATCTCAAGGTGAACCACTTGCATATTTGCACGGCGCAGGCAACATCATTCCTGGTTTAGAAAATGCGCTTGAAGGCAAAACTGTAGGTGAAAAATTCACTGTAAACGTGCCTG
>DAOMAH010000326.1:0-2215 GCA_035426725.1 Acinetobacter sp. | reverse complement strand
AAAACATTGCAGATTATTAACAAAAGGAACTTTAAGATGAATCAAAAATTATTGATCAAATGCATGCTAGGCATGACGATGGGATTCAGTAGTGTTTTGGCTTATGCGGCATCTATTGAAGGGTACTGGAAAAGTATTGAGGAACGCACGGGGCAACAACTTTCTATTGTTGAGATTCGTAAGGTGGATGATGGAAAATTTCATGGAACAATTACATATCGTTATCCAAATGGGAGTGGGAATGCACTCACGCATTGTACCAAGTGTGCTGCACCGAATACAAATAAACCTATTTTAGGATTAGAAATTTTATATAACTTTAGGGAAGATCCGAATAATCCTGATTCATATATTGATGGTCGTGTTCTAGAAGCAACTTCGGGTAAAGTTTATAAAGGTAAAGCTAGCGTTACTGCTGGAGGTAAACGGTTACGTATGCGTGGGTATATGGGCTTTTCTGCTTTAGGACGTACCGTTGTTTGGATTCGTACAAACGGCCCAACGCCTTAAAGAATTACCAAAATTTTGATCTACATAAAAAAAACCTCGAAGCAATAGTTTCGAGGTTTTTTTAATTTATTGGATTTAAATAGGGCAAGGTAAACTTTCGTCTTCTTGTCCCATTTTTTTCGCTGTAATTAAAGATTGTACTTTTTTACTCGGTAATCGTTCTCGACCGAGTGCATCATAAGTATTAACAATATTGGTTACTTCTAAAGCAGTGAGTTCAATTCCTTCTGCTGCCAAAAAAACTGAAATAACATGATGGTGCACACCAGCTTTAGCAAGATCATGAATTGCCTTAATATTTTCAAGACGATAAAGATGCGATTTTAATTCGATCATTTCTAAACCCTCACTTATAGTTTCTATACCTAGATTGGCATATAAGTTTAAGCAATAACTGTGCACAAAATGTAAAATTCAACGAGAAAATGTAAGTTCCACGTTGGAAAGCATTTACTTTAGTAGCTTTTATTTAAGAATAGAAAACAGTGTTGTAATTTTGTCTAATGTGTACGCAATCGTGAAGTTACATTTGAATTCAGCCCTCAAACCTCCATAAAACTTTGAATAAGCATCGTGATACTAAAGACAGCTTTTATAAGTTGGCGTATGATCGATTGATCCAGAGTCTTGCATAAAAGACCATCAATATGATGAAAGATAAGGAATACTGATGAATATTGCGGCACAATCTCCTGCACAAACAGATCAAACTATTTATTTAAAAGATTATCAAAAACCATCATTTTTAGTGGAATCTATCCATTTAGATATTCAATTGCATGACCATCAAACTTTCGTTAATTCAACGCTGGTTATGAAACGGCAGACCGCAGGTGAACTCATCCTTTTAGGTCGTGACCTTGAATTAAAGTCGGTTGTTCTAAACGGTCAACTGCTCACAGCAGAACAATATCGTTTGGACAGTGAACAGTTAGTGATCATTGATGCGCCAGATGAGGTCATTATTGAAACACAAGTGATCATTCATCCAGAATCGAATACGCAACTGGAGGGCTTGTATCAAGCAGGCGATTTATTCGTGACGCAAAATGAACCTGAAGGCTTCCGAAAAATTACGTTCTATCCAGACCGACCGGATGTTTTATCGGTATTCACAACACGTGTGGAAGCCGATAAGAAATATCCAGTTTTATTAGCCAACGGGAATTTACTTGAAACGGGTACTGTTGGAGAGAATCGTCATTTTGCCATTTGGCAAGATCCAACCCATAAACCAAGCTATTTATTTGCCTGTGTGATTGGCGATTTAGCTGTACTTAACGATCGTTACACCACCTCAGAAGGTCGTGATGTTGCTTTAGAAATTTATGCGATTGAAAAAGATATTCCGAAATGTCATATCGCAATGGAAGCCTTAAAACATTCAATGCGTTGGGATGAAGAGCATTATGGTCGTCCTTATGACCTCGACAACTATATGATTGTTGCGGTCAGTCAGTTCAATATGGGCGCAATGGAAAATAAAGGTTTAAATATCTTTAATACCTCTTGTGTACTTGCAGATGAAGAATTCACGACCGATGCTGCGATTATGCGAGTACAGTCGGTGATTGCGCATGAATATTTCCATAACTGGACAGGTAACCGAATTACTTGTCGTGACTGGTTTCAGCTCTGTTTAAAAGAGGGTTTAACCGTTTTTCGTGATCAGTCTTTTTCTGAAGATTTACAATCTGCTGCGGTA
>DAOMAH010000325.1:0-2218 GCA_035426725.1 Acinetobacter sp. | reverse complement strand
ACTGTTGGTTCAGATTGCTTCACTGTACGAATACACCAAATCGGATACATGGAAGCAATCGTATTAAATCGAAGAACATTTCCTGACACCCATCCTGCACCCCACCCCTCTTTTTTCAATGTGAAATAAGGTTGATTAGTAATTGGATTCATCGGTGAACAATCCGCATTAACACTACCTGTCCCGATCTGACCTGACACTTCACCAATGATTCTAAAGTTGGTTGCATCAGTAAATACTAATGCCCAACGCTCCTGAATCGCGCCCTTGTTCGTTATCTCAATCGTATATAGGGCATCATTGTAATTCGGTGTGATTGGCCCACCAGTTGCGGTGTCTGCCCATACGCTATTCCAGACTCCCTGCACAAACTTCGATGTATAACGGCTGAACATATCACCAACCACCAAAGCCGAACCGACAATCGAGTTGTCCGCATCATAGTTGTGAGTCACAGGCTTGGTTAAAGTAATCTGCCCATTGATCTGCACATCATTAATCAACCCCATGTCTTGATAGCGATAAGCTGCTGAAATAGGTGCAACAAGAGTGTTTAAAGCAAAGTCGCCGCTTAATGTGACACGTCCATAATCATAATCCACGGTGTACATATCATAAGGGACTTTCACACCATTGCTATCTTCAAGCTCACACCACGAAATACGTGCATCATCGAGTTGATACATCTGCCCTGCGACATGACTTGGCAATTCCTGTTTCTTAGATGAAGCAATCACGCCAATGTCACCAACACGAAAGATTGGCACACGGCCATCAATCGGTAAACGAGTTGCACTTAAACCAAGAATGTCCTTATCAAGTGGAATGTAGCTATAAGCAATAGCGTTATAGCGCACCGATGAACCATCAATCCACACTGGCACATTAATATAAGTTAATGATGCTTCAGTGTATTCAAGTGCAATATCGTACCAATCTTCAGCTTCAATTGCGGGCCTGTTCGCACCTGTAATCTCGGTTTTGGTGTAAAAATAAATATCAACAAAACCAGTATCGTGATTGATGAAACCATGCGCATTGGAAGTTTCAATAATTCCCGCTGCGTCTGTTGTCAAAGTTAATTGACCGCCTGCCATCGCCGCCACAACAACCGTTAGCGATGCGGGTCGAATTGGAATGGTCGGCGTTCTAAATGAAACGTGGTTAATCGCTGGCATGTCTGTTGTAGTTGTTAGTGACTGTAGTGAAATAACGTTGTCTGCGTTTGGTGTCCAACTATCAATTTCAACAAGACCTGTGCCGTACTGGACCGATCCGCTTTGTGTGCCGCTGCCTGTTGCAGGGTCAACATTTCTATACAACAACCCATTGCGGTCAATAAATGTGTCAGAACCTGCTTTAAATCGAACGGACCCCGATAGAATTTGCTCATCAAAACCCTGTGTTAGATCAAATTTAAGCTTGTCTACAGTCACGGCTTTTGTGCCACTGTTTGTACCTGACGTATCTCGATACTTCACTTCAATATCGACTTGCTGATTTGCTGAAAAATTCGTGGTTTCTCGAGTAACGCCTGAAATTTGCGGATAAAAACTCATAAATTATGCTCCGCTCTGACTGGTATAATATACCTCAGAATATGTTTCACTATAATAAGTACGCCCTGTCATTATTGGCTCAATATCTATTGCACCTGTTGCATAGGTGATTGTGCCTTGCACATTGCCCTGTCGATCAACAAGATTGCCTGTGCTTGCATCAATCGGCACATCATGCACTGTCAATATTGCACCGTAAGTCCCATCAAACGGTACACCTGCCTGTTCATTGACTGGAATATCAAGGCTTACACTATTTGGCTGTATCGCACTACCCGTACCAATCGTAAACGAGTAAGCACCGCCAGTCGGCATACCTGAACTAATTGTTTGGCTTTTTGGGTCGCCATAATCAAACACGAAACTAAATACAGTCCCTTTTTGCGGTAATCGGTTTGGAGTCAGTGTGCCTGTGCCTTTGGCATAGTTGATTGAACCTGTCGCATCGCCTGTGAAATTACCGTACGCATCGCTTGTTGCCGACTTCGGCACACCTTCAAGCGTCCAGTTTGCGGTTACAGAACTTGCCGCAATCGCTTCTTGCTCAAGATCAAACACAATACTTGCAGGCGATACTGAAAGATTAGCACGGGCAAATGTCGTGATTGGGCTACCCCATTGCAACAAAATAGGCGTGCCAACATCGGGCAATGCACCTG
>DAOMAH010000324.1:0-2265 GCA_035426725.1 Acinetobacter sp. | reverse complement strand
ATTGAACCGCAGCGAACAGTATTGCGCTCGCCGATAGAGCCATCTGCATTTACATGGAATTTCGGTACGATGAACAGCGAAATACCTTTAGTGCCTTTAGGTGCGCCAGGTAAACGAGCAAGTACGATATGGATGATGTTATCCGCCATGTCGTGTTCACCAGCAGAGATAAAGATTTTCTCGCCAGAAATTGCATAGCTACCATCAGCATTTGGTTCAGCTTTGGTTCGGGTAATACCTAAGTCTGAACCTGCATGAGATTCAGTTAAGCACATTGTGCCTGTCCAAACACCTGAAACAAGGTTTGGCATGTAGATCGCTTTTTGCTCATCAGAACCGTGATGTTCAATCGTACGAACAGCACCGTGAGAAAGACCAGGATACATACCCCAAGACCAGTTCGCTGTACCGACCATTTCAGAAATCGCATTACCTAATGAACCAGGTAAGGCTTGACCGCCGAATTCTTCATCAGCAGAAAGAGATGGGAAACCAAGTTCGATATATTTTTGATACGCTTCTTTAAAGCCTGTAGGTGTTGTAACAACACCGTCATTCCAAGTACAACCTTCACGATCGCCTGATTGGTTGATAGGAGAAAGTTCATTCTCACAGAAATCAGCCGCTGCTTCTAAATATTGATCAACCAATTCGCGGCTTACGGTGCCTTGAAATGCAGGAAGTGTTGCGTAATGTGCTTCAGCATTTAATAATTCGTGCAATACGAACTGCATATCACGTAAGGGTGCTTTGTATTGTGGCATAGTCTGTTCCTCAATACTGGTTAAACCAGAGTTATAATCTTAGTCAATGATAAATGTGCCCAAAAGCACAAAATTGTGGTGCTAATCGTGCAACAAGTTGTAGTTTGGTACAAGTTTTACAGTGCATATCTGAGTGACTGTGAAGTCAAAGTTTGCTGTAAATTGATTTAAACGCTGAAATTGTAGAGCTTTTTGTAGATTTTTACTGTCGATATCGCTGCAAAATCGTAAGCAGCTGTGTAATAGAAAAGGCACCTAAGGTGCCTTGAATCTACGAAATAAAAGTCATGTTTGAAATTAACGTTTGAATGGTGATTTATCTGGGCTAAAGCGCACTTCACATTTGCCTTCGATGGTGCGATTATTCCACTGGAAAGTCACACGTTCGCCAACTCGTTTGCCTCGGCAGGCTTTTTCGAGTTGAGCTCTTTGTGCTTCACGATTTTCACGCATTCCTTCACGACGATCTTGTCTATGCTCACGTTGATCATGACGGTGTTCACGTTTAGCTTGCCATTCGGCACGTTGTTCAGGTGTCATTTGTCTTTGATTGTAACGAGGGTGATCACGGTCTCGGCTATATTCTGGCGGTGTTATTTGACAGGCAGTCAAAGCAAACACTGAACCTAGTAATGTGGTCATAAAAACCATTTTGCTCTTATTCATTGCGGTACCTGCAACTTGTTGTTAGAAGATGATTAAAGATTAGATAATAAAGATGAAGAAACAATGGAGAGTATTTTCCAAGCTTGTTGGTTACAATCCATAAAGACAACACTATTGAGACTTTGCTATTGAATGTTCGTCGCGTTCCCATTGCCCTACGGTTATTTCTAACGGTACTGCTCACAACTTTGCTCATTGCAACAATTAGCTTAGGGGTTTTGCATTGGACGATGCAGAAGAACTTTGCCCGTTATGTTGCCGACGTGGAAATGCAGAAACTCGATCGGCTCATCGCCAACTTGGGCAATGTGTATACGGTGTATCATGATTGGGGCAATGCAGTTCAGGCACAGATTTTACAGATCGAAGGCAAAGCGGGGCCAGATGATTACGATCGTTTGTCACAGTGGTGGTTGCGTCGTCAATACGATATTGCGCTACAGCAACGTTATTTTAATGAACATACCTTAATGAGTCTTTCGCCAACATTGGCGCAAAATAATGCTGAAATGAAAAGTCGGCAGTTATTCAAAGACGAAGAATTAGCGATCTTAAAACAGAATTTACCTTCAGAATATCAACCCTTTGAAGGATTACGGTTTCCTTTAAGCTCAAGTCAGTTCAGGCCTAAAAAAGACGGCAATAACGATAAACTATCATCGAAACTGAATACGACTAAAGAACCAGAGAAAAAACGCTTTGTTTCAATTCCAGACCGTTTGGGTTTAAGTTCGCGTTTGTCTTTATATGATGCAAAACATCAGTTCATTCTCGGCGAAGTGGCAAATGATCAAATCTCTTACCGTCCCATTATTGTTGGGCAAAAAGTAGTGGG
>DAOMAH010000323.1:0-2276 GCA_035426725.1 Acinetobacter sp. | reverse complement strand
ATTGGCATTAGCACCTTATTATGGGCAGATTTATCCAATCCTTATGTCTGGATTGTCTTAGGCGTAATGGTGGTATTTGGTGCTGTCGGATGGGCCGATGACTGGATTAAAGTTCGCTATAAAGACAATGCAGGTTTGCCGGCACGTAAAAAATTCTTTTGGACTTCTGTCGCATCGATTGGCGCAGGAATAGCTTTGTATGTTATTGCAAAACAACAAGCTAGTCCAATTCATACTGCAAATATGCTGGATTTGTTGATTCCATTCTTTAAAAACCTTTCGATTCCACTATCCGCTGTGCCTTTTGGTTTGGCATTTATCTTCTTTACCTATTTGGTGATTAACGGTTCATCAAATGCGGTGAATTTAACCGATGGTTTGGATGGTTTGGCAATTATGCCGATCGTGATGGTGGCAGCGGGTTTAGGTGTGTTTGCTTACTTATCTGGCGATATTCGTTTTGCCAATTATTTACATATTTCCTATGTAAAATATACCTCGGAATTGGTGGTCATTTGTTCTGCCATGGTCGGAGCAGGATTGGCTTTCCTTTGGTACAATGCACACCCTGCGCAAGTATTTATGGGGGATGTCGGTGCATTGGCATTAGGGGCAATGCTAGGCACAATTGCGGTGATGGTTCGCCAAGAAATCGTATTTGCGATCATGGGCGGCGTCTTTGTTATGGAAGCAGTTTCTGTTTTTTTACAGATTGGTTCGTTGCGGATGCGCAATAAACGTGTCTTTTTAATGGCACCGCTGCATCATCATTATGAAAAACAAGGCTGGAAAGAAACCCAAGTCGTGATTCGCTTTTGGATTATTACGATTATTTTGGTGGTCGTCGGGCTGATGACCTTAAAATTACGTTAATCATAGAATCAAAAAAAGAAAAGCTGGTCATTGCCAGCTTTTCTTATGTTCGGGGAAATAAATGAGTATTTTGATGTGTCCTGTTTGCCGCCAAGCCTTGCGATTGGTGGAAAACTCATGGCGATGTCAACAAGGGCATCATTACGATGTCGCCAAACAAGGTTATGTGAATTTACACGTGGTGCAGCACAAGCACAGTAAATCACCTGGCGATACGCCTGAATCTGTTTTGGCGCGTCGAGAGTTTCTACAGCGTGGCTTTTATCAGCCCTTGCAACAAGCAGTAGTGGAATTGTTGCAGCAACTAAGCCCTAAAACTATCTTGGATATTGGTTGTGGTGAAGGCTATTACACTCATGCAATGCAAGCGATTACTAAACAATGTATTGGCATTGATATTGCGAAAACGGCAGTGCAAAGAGCAGCAAAGTTAAACTCTAAGGTTGTTTGGGTAGTGGGAACTGGCGCTACTTTACCTGTTCAAGATCATTCTATTGACGTCTGTACCAGTCTATTTAGCCCAATTCCACAAGATGAAATTGTGAGAGTATTAAATACTGAAGGGCATTTGATTGTAGTCACGCCAGCCCCAAAGCATTTATATGCGATTCGTGAGGCTTTGTTTGAACAAGTGAATCCCCATGAGCCAGACAAATTTTTAGCACAGCTTGATGTTTCATTTGAGCTGAAACAGACAAAATTGATTGAAACTGAAATGTTATTAGATCAACAGGCTTTAAAGAATTTGATCGCAATGACACCCTACGCATACAAAGCCAATCCTGAAAGAAGGCAGAAATTAGAACAATATACTGAATTTGCTGTCACAGCTGCTTTTCAAATTTACGTATTACAAAAAAGAATGAAGCCATCAATTTGATGGCTTCATTCTTTTAGCTTATTCAATATCGTTTATTAGATTTTCAATACCGTCGCTTGGCGTTGTTGAGCCCATCGCAGGTGGTTGCTTTTGTGCAGGAACCATCGGATGCTCTTCTGTGCTCGTTCCTGGCAAGTCTGAAAAATCATTCTGTACAGAACGTGTTGGAACTTGAGGTGCGGGGCGATACAAAGGACGCGCCAGCGGTGGTGATGCGCGATATTCTTTTTTATTTTCGCTCTGATCGGCTTGCATTTGATCACGAGAAATTGGTTCTTTGGCATCTTTATCGAGGCGTACCCAAGCAGATGGCGTATCTTTTAAAGATTTAGCCATAAAATTTGTCCAAATTGGTAGCGCAGCGACACCACCATATTCTCTACGACCAAGTGTTCGAGGCTGATCAAAACCGACCCAAGCCACAGCAACTAATTTTCCATTAAAACCCGCAAACCACGCATCTTTGGCATCATTGGTCGTCCCTGTTTTACCGCCTAAATCATCTCGGCCAATTTTAAGTGCA
>DAOMAH010000322.1:0-2289 GCA_035426725.1 Acinetobacter sp. | reverse complement strand
GGAAAAAGACCAACTGATTACCCAATTAAAAGCCAAATATATTTCTTAAAACCTTTCGAAATTGAGCAAAAAATGACGCAACAGACCACAGGGAAAAAATCTAAATATCACTATGTGAATCAAGATAGTAAGTTTTTTAAACTATTTTTAATTTATGACATTTTCATGGTGGTGATTATTGTTTTTAACTTGTTCTGTTTGGGAATGAATTTTTTCCTCATGAGCAATATTGGGGAGTGGCTTTTCCAGAACATCCACCTCTCCAATGTGCTGAGCTTCTATCGCACTCACCTGCATCCTATCGTGATTAGTACTGAAGCATGGTTTATTCTATTTTTGATTATTGAGTTAATAACTCGTTGGGGCATTGCAATTTTTCATAAACATCATGCGAGATGGTGGTTTTTTCCTTTTATCCATTGGTACGAAGTTTTAGCCATTATTCCTTATTTACGCTTTTTAAGATTATTCCGTGCGGGAATTATTGCCTATCGCTTACATCAGCTAGGCTATCAAATCATTCCTGAAAGCCTTCGTCTCAAAGCGATCTTTTATTACAATGTGGTGATGGAAGAGCTATCAGACCGCGTTGTCGTCACCGTGTTAGATGGCGTTAAACAAGAACTTGAAACCAGCTCGAGTCATAAAAAAATCATTCATGATTTGGTGGATCATCATCGACAAATGTTTACGGTGACACTGGCGTCGATGTTGCAAGAATCACTTGCCAAAACGTTGCAACAACAACAACCCGCAATCACCCAAAAAGTCGGTCAAATTGTGACGCAGGCCATTGAAGATACACCTGAACTGACACAATTATTGCGATTGATTCCAATTGTTGGCGGACGCATTGAACATCAAATTCAAAGTATCGGACAACGTTTGGGCGAAAATATCACCACTGGTCTAATTAAACCATTTACAGCAGGTGCTCCTGAACAGCCAAATGAACAATACCAGCTCATTGCAAGTAAAGTCAGTGCGCTCAATATTGATAATCATCATTTAGAAAAATTGGTCGAATCGGTGGTTTTTGAAAGTATTGATGCCATACAAAAGCAGGTAAAAGTTAAACAATGGCAACAAACTTTGCAGGAATACGATGAATTGGATCAAAAGACACAAGGATGAAAAGAATTTTTACTTATCAGGCTAGAGAATTCCTGTAATTTGTTCTAGCATTTGCGTTTATTTATAACTCGCTCGCCTGCTTACAACACCTTTAAGGAAAAAATATGGCTGATATACGGATTACGGGCAGAATGGTCAACTTTAGTCGACTTATTTTCGACACCAATGACCATGATGCAATCCGCCAGCAACTGAGTAATACACTAAGTGAAGGTTCTTATTTAGGAACTTTGGTGATTCTAGACAGTACGGTTGAACAGGAGCTTATTGCCTTAATTCAAGTTCTCATTGATTTAGGTTTACAACCTATGGCGGTGATTGATGGTGTGTTGGGTGATGAAGCACGTGCCATTCAATTTCCTGTGCTGCCAACAGATCAGCCCTTACAACGAATTAAAGCATCTAAAGAACAAGTTGTTGAAGTACCAGCAGCACAAACCGCAGTAGAAACACCACAAAAAAATACAGCGCATACACATGTCACTTCTTATCATGATGAAATTTTGCGTACGGGCCAATGTTTAGTCCAAGATCAAGGCGATATTATTTTAAACGCTGGCATGAATAGTGGTTCAGAAGTGATTGCGTCTGGAAATATTCACATTTATGGCAATGCTCGTGGTAGAGTCATTGCTGGCGCAGGCGGGCATGCTTCAGCACGTATATTTTGTAATTCGTTGGAAGCAGAATTGATCTCAATTGCAGGAACATATTGTGTGGCAGATGATCTTCCCAAAGAAATGATCAAAAAGCCTGTACATATTTATTTAAATAATAAACAAGAGCTTGAATTCGAAGCCTTGCAGTTTTAATTTATCAACACCAATAAAGCCCTTATAGCGGGGTGTGACCATACATAGGAGTGGATTCGGTGGCCAAAATTGTTGTCGTAACGTCAGGCAAAGGCGGTGTAGGTAAAACTACAACAAGCGCATCTTTTGCAACAGGTTTAGCCCAACGTGGTTATAAAACTGTTGTCATTGATTTCGATGTAGGTTTACGTAATCTTGATTTGATTATGGGTTGTGAACGTCGAGTAGTTTATGATTTTGTAAATGTGTTAAATAATGAAGCTCGACTTCAACAAGCACTGATTCGCGATAAAGATATCGAAAATTTATACATTTTACCTGCATCACAAACCCGTGATAAAGA
>DAOMAH010000321.1:0-2290 GCA_035426725.1 Acinetobacter sp. | reverse complement strand
CGCTTGCCGCATCATAACTCAGTAATTGGAAACGGGTTTGTGCAGGTTTACCCAGTTCAAAATGCACCATTTGCCTTGGACGTTTTTCCCAGTCGGTGATCAACGGTACATCCACGCTGCCCTCTGGTTGAATCTGCCCTTGCAACACAGCGATATAATATTTTTTAACTTTGCGGGCTTGAAACATTTTACTGACGGCGACTTCTGCGTTGCGGTGCTTGGCAAACATTAACAGTCCAGACGTTGCCATATCCAAACGATGAGTCACTTTTGCAGAGGGATACTGCGCTAAAACTCGTAAATAAGCACTGTCTTGATGCTCAGGCAAACGCCCCATCACCGACAACAATCCTGCGGGCTTGTCTACCACGATTAAATCATCATCTTCATAAATGACATGCAAAGGATGTTGTGGCGGTTGATAGATAAAATCATTATTCAGGGGCATAGACGGTCAAACAGTTGAATCAAGCGTAATAATTATAGCGTTTTAAACGGTGAAAAGATGGCAGTGATACAGGATGATTTCAGGGTGTCTAGGGAAAACCTCAATAGCGTTGACTTTGTAAGTCTCAAGCTGTGCCTATAAACTTTTGATTTATAGCATTTGAAGCCGAATTGTGACCTTTTGGGTCAATACGCACGCTGAGTAAGCATTAGTGCATGTAATAATTTCGATCCCCTTGTGGAACTTTCGTTGTTCCTCACCTTAGAACAAAGTTTAGGCAAATCCATGTGGGATTGTTTTCCTAAAAGCTGCTATTTTCAAAAATGTATGGGATATTTTTGCACGCAAACTCGAATAATTGGAATTATTTACTATCCATAGAAATAATTATCAATTTATATTCTCTACTTTTAAAATTAAGTGGCGTATTTTACCACCACAATGCGTAATTTAAGCCCAAATCACCATAATCGCTGCCACGATCACCAACCACAAGCCAAGATGATCGGTTTTCGCTAGTTTTTCTTTAAAGAAAAATGCCGAGATGAGTAAGCTAAATAGAATTTCCACCTGACCCAGTGTTTTGACAATCGCCACGGTTTGCATACTCATGGCACTAAACCAACCGACTGATGCGAGAAAACTACAGACACTGACTTTAAAAGTCAGCCCAAGTCGTTGCCACAGATGGTACAAGGTCGGACGGCGGAAAATGCCTAAATACAGCACCAACACGATGCACTGAAAACTAATCAGGCTGCATAAAACCCACCCTGCACGGTGCAAAAATGGCAACATGGTCAGCTCTAAACTGGCTTCACGTACCAACAACGAGGTAATCGCAAAACATAGACCACTGCCCAAGCCGATCATCAAGGTGTTGAATGAAATTTCGCGATAATGACGACCTGTACTCAGCAGAAAAACGGCTACCCCACCAATCACAACCCCAACCCAGCCCCAAACAGTTAAATGTTCTTGTAAAAATAGTACGCCGACCAATGCCGCCAAAATCGCTTCGCTTTTAGCCAGTCCAACCCCAATAGCATAATTTTTCTGTTGAAATAATTTGACCATTAACGCGGTCGCATAAATTTGGCTGATGCCTGCGATTACCACATAAAACCAAAATTTATGGGAGAAATGCACTGCTGCGGTGACAGGTTGATGTAGATAAAGAAATGTCAAATAACCAAAAGCAAAAATTGGGGAAAATAAAAACCTTGCTAAGGTCGTACCGTAGACATCAACAGTCGTGCTGAGTTGTTTTTGAAAAGCATTGCGCCACGCCTGCATAAAGGCAGCCATGAGGGTAAATAAAATCCATGTAATGGTCATAGGCTTGAGCGCAGATAAATATGTGGGTAATTTACGCTGTTATGCGAACTATTTCGATAGCGATGGATAGTTAAAAACTTAAATCATCAAAATCTTGAATTTTCGATAAGTAGATTCGCGCTTGATTAAGCTTGCTCCATGTTTCCTTGAATTTTGGCTCATCTTCTGGGTCTTGGTTTAAATTTTCACGAATGACTTTTTTGCCCGTGACAAAATTGATACTGGTTTCACTTTCCACATACGGGCCATGATTGCTTGAATCATCATAGCCAATCAAACGCAGATCATTGCCTTCCAGTCTAAATAGATAACGCCAATAACCATAACGACCATGTCCATAATGTACATTGAGCAAATTGTTTTTGATCTCGATCCATAATTCAGGGGCGAAGTACACGCCACCGTCTTCATTCTCCGAACTAAAACAGTTTAAGTTGCTAACAACGGGTTTGTATCTGCCTTTTTCATTCATGAGCACAATCATGCCACGGCGGTTGCGGTCTA
>DAOMAH010000320.1:0-2298 GCA_035426725.1 Acinetobacter sp. | reverse complement strand
TTTTTTCTCAATTTCTTCGTTTGCTTTCGCAAGGATTAAACCTGAACGTGGGCCACGAAGTGTTTTATGCGTCGTTGTCGTCGTTACATCTGCAATTTGTACAGGATTTGGATAAACACCTGCAGCAACTAAACCAGCAACATGCGCCATATCGACAAAAAGGTATGCACCCACTTGGTCGGCGATGTCACGGAAACGTTGCCAATCTACAATTTGACTATATGCAGAGAAACCAGCAACGATCATACGTGGCTTGTGTTCTAATGCTAAACGCTCAACTTCTTCGTAATCAATTTCGCCCGTTTCAGTATTTAAACCATACTGAATAGCATTATACGTTTTACCTGAAAAACTTACTTTAGCACCGTGAGTCAAGTGACCGCCATGCGCCAAACTCATACCTAATACAGTATCACCCGGATTTAATAGGGCTAAATATACCGCTGAGTTTGCTTGTGAACCTGCATGTGGCTGTACGTTGGCATAGTCTGCACCAAACAATTGTTTAGCACGGTCAATGGCTAATTGTTCAATTACGTCGACATATTCACAGCCGCCGTAATAGCGTTTGCCTGGATAGCCTTCCGCATATTTGTTCGTGAGTTTCGTCCCTTGAGCTTCCATTACTGCTGGTGAGCAATAGTTTTCAGAAGCAATCAACTCGATGTGCGCTTCTTGGCGAGCATCTTCAGAAGTAATCGCTTGAGCAATTTCAGGGTCAAATTCAGCAATAGAGATATTGGCAAACATTAGCGAGGTCCTATTAAATTAGGGCTTTTAAGCCGTGCTAAAGATTGGGGCGTATTGTAGCATGAAGTTGGCTATTTTACAGATTGATATTTATTTAATTAACCATGAATTTCATTCATTTTGATCATTCATCTTTTAATAAACAGAACATTAAAAACCAATGATTTTTCTTGTATGATCAAGTCACTGAAAACACTTTTTAGGATTGATTGATGCAAGCCATTATTTTGGATACGGAAACCCATAGCTTAAATGGCTTGCCTATTGAAATCGCCTATGCCCCTATTCAAATTGAAAACGGTAAACTGAGCCTCGATAAAAGCCAAATATTTGATCAACTCTATCAAGTTGGCGAAGCAATTTCTTATGCCGCAATGGCGGTGCATCATATTTTAGAAGCAGATTTAGTTGATCAGCCTTCTTATAAAGAGTTCAAACTTCCAGCACAAACAACCTATATTATTGGTCACAATATTGATTATGACATTGCAGCGATTGCAAGATGTGGTGTAGATACTTCACATCTAAAACCAATTTGTACTTTGGCTTTGGCTCGAACCGTTTGGGAAAATGCCGATGCGCACAATATTTCAGCATTAATTTATCTGATTTCTAAAGGCAGTGACAAAGCTCGAGAAATATTAAAAGGTGCACACCGTGCCGACGCCGATATTATTCTAACTGCCAATATTTTGATGCACATCATTCATCAACTCAACATTCAAAATATTGAGGAGCTTTACCTTGCTTCGGAGCAAGCGCGAATTCCGAAAAGCATCACATTTGGCAAACATAAAGGTACAGCAATACAGGACTTACCGAAAGATTATATTCAATGGCTGCTGCGTCAGGATGATTTAGACATCTATTTACGCAAAGCCCTAGAAACCAACTTGCTCAAATAAACCATAAAGCCGATTACTGCATATTTGTTTCGTGGACATTACAACATTGACCAGAATGTTTAATATTTCGTTAATATAAATGTCACCTTTTCACTTTATCTTAACTCCCAATCTAGATCTTAATGGGGAGTGATAAAGCAATGTCACATTTTTTTAAAACAGAACTGGGACAAAATGCGCTTCAACAACGTAACATTGCCCTAACTGCTCGCCAACGCCGCTTGCTGCTTCTCATTGACCATGAAGATTTCAAAGAACTTGAGCCAAACTATAAAGAGCGAATAGCCCCAAGTGAATTAGTCCAACAGCTCATTGATATGGGTTTATTGGCACAACAAACTGCCTCTGCTAGCAATATTTCGCCTAGTGTCGAAGAATCACGTCATCAAACTGTTGCAAAAGTCGAATCTCCTACTTCGATTGAAACCAAAATCGAAACGATAACGATGCCCGTTGCTGCACCGACCTTTGAACCAAAAGTCGATGCAATACCTGTACTTTCTGAAACCGTTGAAGTTGTTGAAGCACCAATCGAAAAATTGGCATTTGTGGAAATTCAGCAAATCATGATTCAAACGCTAACCACTTATTGCGGTTTGATGGCTCGCCCACTTGTCCAAAAAATCCAGTCGATCAAGTCTTT
>DAOMAH010000319.1:0-2320 GCA_035426725.1 Acinetobacter sp. | reverse complement strand
TGATTGTTTGGTTGTGTTGTCGTTGATGGGCTTGTGCCATTTGCACCGACTGGTGACATATTAGCAGCAATAATTTCACCCTTACTATCGACCAAGGCAATTTGTGTATTGGGCGTGATATTAAATTGCTCTAACGCATCTTTCATGCCGACTAAAGGTAAATCCATTGCCACAATGGCATGAGGATTGGTACTTTGCATTGACAACGTAATACCCATTAACGGAGCATCTGCATAAACATAAGGTTTAGAAATTGCGATATCAGCGGCTTTCTGTGCATCGGCATACCAAGGTCGATTTCGAGGATCGTAGATATATTTAGGATCGGCACGTTGTTCTATCAAATTTAAGTGTTGATCGTAAAAAAATAATTGATGCGCACGTTTTTCACCATCTTTTCCAAGCGAGGTGCGAACCACATACGTTGCATTTTTGGGTGCCTGATAACTTTTACGCAAATCGTGTTGGATGAGCGGACTAACGAGAAAATAATCACCATTGTCATATCCAATGAAAACAGCGGTTAATATTGGATTGGCGCGTAAATCGGTCGTGAATACAGGTAAGCGTTTTAAACGTTCAGTCAGTGTGGCTGCATCTACCACAGGGTCGAGTGCTAAAACTCGAAGTAAGGCTTCGGCAGGGCCAACGATGTGTTGGACTTTTTGCTCAGTCAACTGACTGGTCATTTCTGCTTTTGTGGACGCTGCGTTCAGGAGTAAATTTCGAGTGCCAACCCAATTCACACTAATTAATGTCAGCGTAGTCAGTGTGATGGCGATAGCCATGATCACCGCAATGACGACACGAATGCGCCATTTATGTTGAAACCATTGCATTATCCCTTGCATACGCTTACCCATCTCATCTTATTTTATTGAGCGAATATTTTTTATTTATGTCTTAGATTATCAGAGTTTTAGACCGCATCAATGATTAATTTAGCGTTATTCGGCGGATTTATTCGGTCGATGAGAATGCGATAAATTTACACTAATTAGGATTCTCAATGCATCACGAAAATTTGTTTATCAATGATTAAAAAGTGACAGCTGAATATTCACCTTTTATTTGATTCAAGTCAGTTTCTTATGCACGTATTGTCAAATGGCTTTAAGTATCGCGAACTAAATTGAACTGTAACTATCTGATAGGAGTTACATGAATTATACGTATTGGTTTGCGTTTCTAAGGAAGTGAAAATTTATCTTTATTGTGCCAGTCGATGGTTTGTGAGTTCAATATATTTTTGCTAAAAAGCAGTGATAGGCACTGAAACTGTCATTAATCATTCATAGTAATGTCATGCATGAAAATTACGCTAATTAGAATTTTAATAACCGTTCAAAAAATCATGATGAATCCAAAGCCACAAATATTGAGTTTAAGTCTAGTTTTACTCGGGTGCTCGTTTTCTGCACATGCGCAATTAATGTTGAGCCAATATATAGATGGATCTGCCAATAAAAAAGGCTTAGAGATCTACAATCCAGATGCCGCAACCGTGAACTTAGCTGACTATGAGGTTCAGCAATTTAGTAATGGCGCAGCCACTGCGACGGCGAGCTTCCCATTACAAGGAACACTCGCAAGTAAAGCTAAATTTATTATTGGGCGAAGCGAGTTACAAACCGCAATTGGTGCCAAAGTCAATCAAGTGGCAACACTTGCATTTAATGGTGATGATGCTTTGGTGCTTTTATATAAAGGTGTTCCAGTAGATCGTTTTGGTCAGGTTGGAGTCGATCCTGGTACAGGCTGGGGCGTTGCTTTTAATAGTTCTGGAAATAGTTTGTCTCGTACTAAAACCTCAAATAATGCGACATCAATTGATCCTAAAACCGCATTTGACCTAGAAAGCGAATGGTCTAAATGGTCAGGTCGCGATGAGTTTGAAACTTATCTTGTTGCAAGTACTTCTGTCACACCACCAGTTACTCCAATTAGTTGTAGTACAGCAGATACTGCGATTGCAGACCTTCAAACTGCCGCTCACAACCAAAGTTATGTTATTCGTGGTGTTATTACTGCGGACTACCGTTACCAGAATGGTTTTTCAGGTTTTTATGTCCAAACACCCGATAGCAAAGCCAAAGCAAATTTGAGTAATGCTATTTTTGTGTATCTACCTGCAAGCAGTAAAATCACTGGTGGGAACGTAGGTGAAGAAGTTATTTTAAAAGGTCGTTTAACTTCTTATCAAAACCAATTACAAATAGATCAACTTGATCAAAATATTCAAACCTGTAATCAACTCGCATCTAAAGAGGTGGTCCCACATGTTTGAACAACTAAAAGCTTATTTATAAGTGATACTCTG
>DAOMAH010000318.1:0-2320 GCA_035426725.1 Acinetobacter sp. | reverse complement strand
TTGGTAATTGTTCAAATACAGTCGGACGGTTTTCAGGGTCGTTGCGTGAGCAAATTTCACCTTCAGGTTTGTAATACAAGATCACACGACGACGAATTTCATCTTCTACTTGGAATTGAACTTTACGTCCATCAATACGCAGTTCATCACCTGGTTCAATGCGTTCGCCGACTTTGGCAATCTGACCATTGATACTGACACGACCTGCCGCAATCACTTCTTCCATATAGCGACGAGAGCCTAAGCCCACTCGCGCTAATACCTTTTGTAATTTTTCACTCATAACAGCACAACCTTATACATAATAATCAACAGTTCACCTTGTTTAAGACTTCGGCGCAAAAGCATCGAGCGTCATAAAAGCTTCCTTGGCGTTCTGTAGGGGAGGCAACTGATTTAGCGACGCTAAACCAAATGCATTTAAAAAAAAGGGCGTTGTGACTAACAACGCAGGTCTTCCTGGGGTATCTCTAAACCCCGATTCTTTAATCCAGTTCCAATCAAATAATGTTCTTAAAATTTGACTGTTGTTCGAAACACCACGAATTTGTTCAATATCAGCACGAGTCACAGGCTGATGATAAGCCACCACCGCCACTGTTTCGAGTAAAGATGGCGATAACTTGGTTGGGCGTTCAGGCCAAACTTGCGCAATGATATGTCGATATTTCGCTCGTACCTGAAAGCGAAAACCTTGCGCTGTTTCAATCAACTCAATTGAGCGACCATGTTGCAACACTGCAAGCTGCTGTAAAAACTGACGTAATTGCGCACTATTATATTGGCTTTGAAAGGCTTCTTTAAATCTTGCCAATGAAACAGGCGAGTCGCTGGCGAATAAAATCGCTTCAAGTTGCAATAAAATATCGTGGTGGATATCTTCTGGTGACATACTATGTGTAGATTCAAGCTGATCTAAACTCATGCCATCACCCCTTGTAAGGTTAAGGGAGCTTCTATTCCACTGTGAATAATTTGAATTTTCTGCTGACGTGTAAGTTCCAACACCGCCATAAACGTCACGACAACGCCCATCCGACCTTGTTGTGGTGAAAGCAATTCAATAAAACTCAGGGTTTCGCCCATCGCGAGTTTATTTTCAATATAAGCAATTCGTTCTTCCAACAATACCGCTTCTTGTGCCACAACATGGGTAATGGGTTCAGGGCGATTAAAAATACAAAATAATGCATCACGTAAGGCATCGGCAGAATAGCCTTCGTAAACTTCGACAGTTTGCCCAATACCGACGTGGGTACTAAAGGTATCACGTTCAAAAATTGGCATTTGCCCCAAACGTTCAGCCGCTTGTTTCAGTCGTAAGTAGATTTCTAGTCGATCAATCAGTTCTTGTTTCGGATCTTTTTCAAAGGGATCCATCACCGCAGGTTTAGGCAATAATAAGCGAGATTTTAAATCTGCCAGTAGGGCAGCCATCACCATGTAATCAGCGGTCAGCTCGATATTCAGCGACTTCATACTGTCCATATAAGACAAATATTGCGTTGCAATTGGCGCAATATCAATATGAATTAGGTCAAAACCATTTTTTTGAATTAGGTAAATCAGGAAGTCTAATGGCCCTTCAAATTGTTCGAGTAAAATTTCGAATGCAGCAGGCGGAATATACAAATCTTCAGGTATGGTTTCCTGCCACTCGTCAAGAACACGAATGGACGGAGTAGATTCCAGAACAGAAGGGAGGGTTTGATTCATTACCGTTATTGAGCCACGCGAATTTTCAAAAGCATGAAAGATATAATTTGGTACAAGGACAACATATGCTGCAAAGAGCCTGTTTATTCTACTCGAAATTCAAAATTTAATAAATTGCTCACTTACAAATACCCTAATTTTTTTAGGGTATTTTATTGAAGAGCCTAAGTTCAAGGTGTTTAAAAGTAAAAGCTATGCTTAAATAAGTTTTGATAATACTTTAAGAAAAATATAAAACACGATGAAAAATTATCTAAAAACGCAACAGAATCAATTAGGTCAATCTATCGGATGTTCCCTAGAAAATAATGCACCGTGCCAAGCAATCAAAGGCAATATTGAGGGGCAATATGTCACTTTAACTGAAATTGATGGAGAGATTTCTGATTTGGCGGCAGATCAAATTTGGGCATCTGTCTCTACAGAACCGAATGGCGGCTGTTGGACTTATCTTCCTTATTCAGCACCATCGAGCCAAGCAAAATTAAAACAAGATTTACAAAATTTATTTGGTTTTAAAGACTCCACTCATTTTTTGCTTGATATTGGTGGTGAGATAAAAGGCTGGATTGCTTTATTAAACCCTCGGCTTGGACATGGGGTA
>DAOMAH010000317.1:0-2322 GCA_035426725.1 Acinetobacter sp. | reverse complement strand
TGGCTGCCTAGAATCTCCCAAGGGAAAGTCTCCTGATAATTCAGCGTATATCAATAACCATTTTGTGGTTTTAGGGCTTAAAATCGCAATAGAATTACAGCGCGATTATGGGAGCGGTTTACTGCTACGAATGACTTGGAGTTCAACTATCCCCCCGACTATCTAAAATCCCTCAACTGCGGTCATAAAAACGCGACCAAGTGACTATCTCAAAGATGGAGCAGCATAAGATCGTCAAAAATAACGAGCTTTATAATCCGTAACCTCATGCGTAACTTCTGTAACCGTAACCGTCAAAAATAGTTTGGTGCGCACCTAAAAAAACAGCCATTTCGGTGCGTACTTCACTGCGTACCAGTTATGTGCGTACTATTTAAAATGCCCTTTTCTATGCGAACTTTACTGCGAACCTCATCGGTGCGAACCTCGATATGCAAATTCTGAAAACATGCATTTCTGTGCGAAGTTAAGTGCAAAGTTCATTAGTGCGAAGTTGCGACTCTAAGTTTTAAAACATAGTTTTCTTTGGTAACTTCATTGGTAACCAAATTTTGGTAACCATTTAATAGACGCTTTTCTGTGTTCACTTGCATGTTCACCAATGCTTTGTTCACCTAAAAAAACAGCCATTTCTGTGCGCACACTGCTGCGCACCTGAACCACCTGTACACCTTCATCATTTAATGAAGTGGTGAGTTCCCCTTTTTGGATAGCTCGATAGATGCGTGGTCGGGTCACATTAAACTGTTTTGATGCTTCGACAATCGTCAGTACAGACATAATTTTTCCCTAAACCAATTTTGAATCAATAAAAAAGTATATTTCAAAATTATATAATTCTGACGGCTTTGACCTATCCTGCAATCAAAAAACAAAAGAAAAAATCCCCTGCTTTAGTTTCTGATGGTTTCGTTTGGTTGTTTTTGGTTTCTTGCTCAATTTGCTTGGTTTCGTTTGGTTTCTTTTGGTTGTTTTTGGTTTCTTATAGTTTCCTTTGGTTTCTTTGTCCATTTTGAGTGATTTCTTTTGGTTTCTAATGGTTTCCTTTGGTTTCTTTGCGCAATGACGATAAAAATGCAAAGATAAAGACTGCTCGATGCGATTTAAGCCGCTTCAATTGATGGTGAGAGGTATAACCATGCCAAACCGTATGCAAGAACAAATTCGCTTGAATCCGATCCTCAGTGATCCCAAACAGGACATATTAATCGTCAATGCCGAAGTGATCCGTCTGCAAAATGAAGCAGCTGGTGATCCTGATCATTGGCTGCATGATGGCTTAAAAGCGCATTTTGAAGCACGTCAGCAGCAATTGGCAGCACTGAAACGCTAAGATTGTGCAATCTGTCTAATCAAAGTCGTGGAACTTTGATCACTTATTAGGCGTGGAACGTGAAGAATCCATAAAAAAGCCTAGTTTGAACAAACTAGGCTTTTTTATGGATTACAACTTATTGAAATAAAACAATTAATACAGACGATTTCGCATAAGCTGTATTATGTTAATTTTAGAAATATTTAATAGCTGGGAATAATATGCCTAAAGAGTCAGAGTGGATAATACGGGGTAAAAGCATCAAACAATTAATTAAAGAATTAGAATCTTTCGAGGATCAAAACTTATTAGTTGAGATATCTTTTGATGATGGAGAAACATCTAAACCTATAAGCTTAGTTGGTAAAATTGATGGGAAATGTATGCTCCTAAACTGTGAAAACTCAACTGAGTAACCCCCTCCATTTAACATAATGGTGGTTATACGAAATCATTCTTAATTATTTTAATTAAATCAATAATTTGTGAATTTTACATAATCCAAAAAAACACTAAAAAGCCGACTCGGAAACAAGTCGGCTGCTTTTTAAGCAATTTTGTCATTTTTAGCCAATAAAATCGGTTAAAAAATGCTCAAAAACTCAGTTTTTCCTGATTTCTCAATGCCCCAATCACCCACTTTTATCCCCATTTCCTGCGGACAATTCTTGGGATAATTTGAGGATATGTCCATGTACGTTATGGCGTACAGGCATTCAAGAAAATCACCAATAGGCAGATACGACCAGATTGCATATCATGGCTTCATTGAGAACGGGATGTTCCACATAAAAATAACAAGATCAGCGACAGGACGCGAGGGATGACAGGAGTTGACCCTAGTACCAAATACGAAAAACCCCGACAGGATGTCGGGGTTTTTTATTGTCTTATGATTTTAATTGCTCTTTGACTCTACAAGATTTAATGCTATGGTATATATCAATGATACATATCTTGGTTTCGGGAGGTAATTATGGAAATTGCGAAAGTATTTCAAACTGGTC
>DAOMAH010000316.1:0-2327 GCA_035426725.1 Acinetobacter sp. | reverse complement strand
ATGCAATACCGTTGCCCTAAATGCCAAAGCGTAAAAATTATGCCTGTCAGCCAAGGCGCAAATAGCCCACGCCCGAATATACCTAAAAGTTTAGCCGTGTTGATTCCAGCAATTTTTATGCTGTTAATCATGGTTCTAATAAGTATTGGTCTGTGGATTTTTGGAAATGGTGCAGGGCAAAATCTACAAATCGCCTCCGTGATTGTTTTTATTATTTGTGTGATCGCAGGTATCTTTTTTTGGCGTGACTTACCTGACTTTAAAATTTCCATGCAAGCCTTTATGCAAGCGCAAAAACATTGGAAATGCCGTGATTGTAATCACGAATGGCAAAATTAAGTATTTAAAAAGTAAAATTCAATTCCGTTTAATGCCGATGTGAATGATCATGCGTTTCATCTTCAACATGTTGATGAATATGCTGACACTTCATTTCGGCGTCATCTTCGATTTGCAAGGTCACTTCGGCAATGCCATGCGTATGTGCCAGCATCTCAATTGCTGCACTATGCAACTGCTTGCGATCAGCATTTGGCGCAAATAGATGCACGCTGAGATGAATATTCTTAGAACTAATCGCCCAAACCTTTAATTGATGAATACTCTCAACACCTTCTAACACCAGTAAATCAGTTCGTAGTTTTTCGATATCGACTTCTTCGGGAACGCCTTCCAATAAAATATTAATACTCTGTTTCAATAAAATCCATGTGCGTGGCAAGACCCAGAAACCAATGGCAACCGCGATGAGCGTATCGACCCAATACCAGTGGGTGTAATAAATAATAATTGCCCCGATGATGACTCCAACTGAACCCAAAGCATCACTCATCACCTCTAAATATGCGCCTTTCATATTCAGACTTTCAGTAGCGCTGGACATGAGTATTTTCATTGAAATCAAATTAATGATCAGAGCGATTGAAGCCACAATCAACATGCCGACACTTTGAATTTCAGGTGGTTGGCTAAACCGTTGATAGGCTTCGTACAAAATATAAATGGCGACAAAGAACAGCATTGAGGCATTAAACAATGCCGCTAGAATCTCAAAGCGTTGATACCCAAAAGTGCGTTTATTATCGGCTGGGCGTTTAGAAATTTGAATCGCGGCTAAAGCAATAGCCAAAGCAGCAGCATCGGTAAACATATGCGCTGCATCAGAAAGCAAAGCCAGACTTTGTGTGATTAAGCCTGCAATCACTTCGATAATTAAAAAAGTCGTGGTTAATGCTAAGGCGATGCCAAGCTTCTTTGCATTACCTTCAGTGACAGCCGCATGACTATGATCATGCCCATGATGTCCACTCATTGGGGACTCCTTATAATTTTATAAATTCAAACTTGTTTTCTAACTACACTATCTCAATCAGTGATAAATGTGACTGATGAAGTTCAGCTAATTGACTTAAATGTTTCTACACGACCTACATATTCCAACATTTGCTATCGTAACGGCGGCATGGATGCCGCCTGTTGAGCTGTGGTATAGGGACATACCATCAGCTCAACAAAGGATTTTTGTTACTTTTGATCCTCCAAAAGTAAAGCATATTACTCATCTAAACTGTCGATGACTTATGAGCTATTGCCAGTCAGATTCGTGACTTTCTCATTCATCCAACGGTACACCACAGGCAAAATCACCAAGGTTAATAAAGTCGAGGAAATAATTCCACCAATCACCACGGTTGCCAACGGACGCTGCACTTCCGCCCCCGTTCCTGTCGCAATCGCCATTGGAATAAAACCCAGTGAAGCCACAAAAGCCGTCATCAATACAGGGCGTAATCTAAGAATTGCGCCTTGCCAAGTCGCCTGATGCACATTGAATTGTTCACGCAGCTCTTTAATAAAACTTAGCATCACCAAGCCATTCAATACTGCAACGCCAGATAGTGCAATAAAGCCCACGCCTGCGGACATCGACAACGAAATATCCCGCAACCACAACGCCACTAAACCACCCGACAAGGCAAATGGCACACCGCTAAACACCAATAAGCTTTCTTTGATGTTACGGAACACTGCCATCAGCAAGACAAATATGGTGATTAACGCCAGTGGAATCACGATCTGCATCCGTTTTGCCGCAGAGGCTAAATTCTCAAACTGCCCACCATATTCCAGCCAATATCCAGCAGGGAGAGGTTGCTGTTTCAGTACACTTCGCAACTCCTGTACAAATGAACCCAAGTCACGACCTTCGACATTTGTGGTGACAATCACACGGCGTTTACCATTTTCACGTCCGACTTGGCTCATGCCTGAAATGGTTTCAACGTTGGCAACATCTTGCAATTGGATCAAACCGCCATTCGGCAATT
>DAOMAH010000315.1:0-2342 GCA_035426725.1 Acinetobacter sp. | reverse complement strand
TATCACCACGTTTCGTTGTACCGCCACCGTTCGACTCTTTGCCTTTCAACAAGCGTACAATACGTTCACGCGCAGCTTCTTCAAAGATTTTGTATTCTTCTTTCAAATCTTTGCGGTAAGCATCTAACTGAGCTTTCTCAATCGCTTGCGCACGATCATCTTTTTCCAAGCCATCACGGGTGAAGACTTGAACGTCGATAACTGTCCCTTTGGTACCAGACGGAACACGTAAAGATGAATCTTTAACATCAGCCGCTTTTTCACCAAAAATTGCGCGAAGCAATTTTTCTTCAGGTGTTAACTGCGTTTCACCTTTAGGCGTCACTTTACCAACGAGGATGTCACCCGCAGTCACTTCTGCGCCGATATAAACAATACCTGATTCATCCAGTTTAGACAGCGCAGCTTCGCCTACGTTTGGAATATCAGCCGTAATTTCTTCTGAACCTAACTTTGTATCACGTGCTACACAAGACAATTCTTGAATATGAATCGAGGTTAAACGATCTTCTTGAAGCACGCGCTCAGACAATAAGATTGAGTCTTCGTAGTTATAACCATTCCACGTCATGAATGCGACGCGCATGTTTTGACCTAAGGCAAGCTCACCCATATCTGTCGATGGGCCATCCGCCAAGATATCGCCACGCGCAACTTTATCACCCAAATTCACAATAATATTTTGGTTGATACAAGTGTTTTGGTTCGAACGTGTGTATTTGATCAGGTTGTAAATATCTACGCCTGCTTCACCCGCAATCATCTCGTCTTCATTGATACGAATGACAATACGTGATGCATCGACATACTCAATTACACCGCCACGATCCGCAATCACACATACACCTGAGTCACGTGCAACGTTTGCTTCCATCCCTGTACCAACAAGCGGTTTATCCGCACGTAAGGTCGGAACAGCCTGACGTTGCATGTTTGAACCCATCAATGCACGGTTAGCATCATCGTGTTCAAGGAACGGAATCAATGATGCAGCAACAGATACGACCTGCTGTGCAGAAACGTCCATATGCGTTACCCGTTCAGGCGACATACGTACGAATTCACCTTGATGACGTACCGAAACCATTTCTTCAGTTAAAGTGTTTTCTTTATCTACGGCAGCATCTGCTTGCGCAATGACTGTACCAACTTCTTCAATCGCAGAAAGATATTCGATATCTTCAGTTACGCGACCATCAACCACTTTACGGTATGGTGTTTCCAAGAAACCAAAATCATTACATTTTGCGTAAACTGAAAGCGAGTTGATCAAACCAATGTTTGGACCTTCCGGCGTTTCGATTGGACATACACGACCATAATGGGTTTGATGTACGTCACGCACTTCAAAGCCTGCGCGTTCACGTGTTAAACCACCCGGCCCAAGCGCTGATACACGACGTTTGTGTGTAATTTCAGACAATGGATTGTTTTGATCCATGAACTGAGACAATTGGCTTGAACCAAAGAATTCTTTGATCGCAGCAGCAACAGGCTTCGCATTGATTAAATCTTGCGGAGATAAGTTGTCCGCTTCTGCTTGGCTTAAACGCTCTTTCACAGCACGTTCAACACGAACCAAACCAACACGGAATTGGTTTTCTGTCATTTCACCAACAGAACGCACACGACGGTTACCCAAGTGATCGATATCATCGACTTCACCTTTACCGTTACGGATTTCAACTAAAGTACGCAATACATCAATAATGTCGTCGTGAGATAAAATACCTTCTACTTCACGCGATTTTTGATCTGTACCAACTTCGTAAGGACGACCCAAACGACGGTTGAACTTCATACGACCGACTGGAGAAAGGTCATAACGATCAGAAGAGAAGAATAAATTATTGAATAAATTATCCGCTGCTTCTTTGGTTGGTGGCTCGCCTGGACGCATCACCTTGTAAATTTCAACTAAGGCTTCTTCACGACCTGACGTCGTATCAGCGCGCAAACTGTCAGCAATAAATGAACCACGGTCAATATCATTGGTAAACAGGATGTTAAATTGTTTAACACCACCTTCTGCCAACTTCACCATGATTTCATGGCTCAACAAGGTATTTGCCGGAATTACATCACCATCTTTAAGGCTAATATCTTCTGCTGTAATACGCTCATACAAATATTCATCAGGCACAGGAAGTTTAGCCAAATTCGCAGCTTCCATTTGACGAACATGACGCGCATTAATACGCTTACCTTGCTCAACAATGGCCTTGCCATCATTATCATTAATATCAAACTGCGCCATTTCGCCACGAAGACGCTCTGGAACTAAATCGATTTGATAGCTACCCATATCAAGATATACAGGCACTTTTTCATAGAACAAATTC
>DAOMAH010000314.1:0-2368 GCA_035426725.1 Acinetobacter sp. | reverse complement strand
GCAAAACCGCTGACTGAATTAACCAGTAGCCAAGATGTGACCTTTACCATGATTCCAGGTGGACACTTAGGCTTAATGGCAAGTCAAAACAGTTCAATTGAATTTTGGCCGACATTAACCACATGGTTAGAACAGCGTTCTACTCAAATTTAAGGCGATGACATGACTCAATCTATTGCATTCATTGGTTTAGGCGCAATGGGCTACCGCATGGCGGCGCATTTACCTAAACACTTCGATACGGTTTATGTATGGAATCGCAATTTTGATAAAGCACAACAACATGCAGTAGCATTTGGGACTGTTGCGGTTGAATTGGAACAAGCGGTTCAAGCAGATATTATTTTTTCATGCTTACCTACCAGTCAAGACGTTGAATCACTCATTGATACTGTACAAATCAAGTCGGGTTCGATTTGGATCGATTGCACCAGTGGGGTACCAGAGGCTGCAAAACGTATTGCTGAAAAACTCAAAGCTCAAAATATTGATTTCTTGGATGCACCCGTCAGCGGACAAACCATTGGCGCAGAAAATGCGACCTTAACCGTGATGGTCGGTGGTGATGTGGCTGCTTTTGAGCGAGCCTATCCTGCTATGTCTGCTGTAGGCAAACTAATTCAACATGTGGGCGATTCAGGTGCTGGTTTTGCTGTAAAAGCAATTAATAACATGCTATTAGCGGTGAATTTATGGTCAGTTGCGGAAGGTTTTAGTACTTTAAAAGCGCATGGTGTAAATTTAGATGCTGCGTTGAATTGTATAAATGCATCAAGTGGCAAAAGTTTAGTCACGGAAAATATTTTCCCACAACGCATACTGAGTCGTGAATTTCCTGTTACTTTTGCTTTGCCACTACTCGCCAAAGACACAGGTATCGCTTTAGATTTAGTACACGAAGCCAAATTACCTGCGCCTGTTCTTGCACTGACGCAAAGCCTAATTCAAGCGGCAAGCTTAACTGCAGAGCCTAATAGTGATTTCTCTGCTGCGGTAAAAATGTACGAATCGTGGAGTAAAATTACACTCGAATAATACAGATTCATTGAAATTTCAGCGATAAACCGTATATTAGTAATATGTTAAGATACATATTACAGCAACAAGTATGCGTAATGATCTTGACAAGGTTTATACCTTTTTAGTTTAGAGGAACACCTCATGAATAAATTTATGGTTCTGGTTTTTACTGGATTAATGACCGCAGCAGGCATGAATGTATATGCCGCAACGCCAGAACAAGAATGTAAAAAGTTGCAAGATGACTATAACCTCATCTATGCATCGAAAGGGTTTTGTTTTAAAGACGCAGATGCCAAAGCTAAATTTGGTAATGAAAACTGTAATACCACTAAACCAAAATTTTCTGAAAAGGAACAACAACGTTTAGATGGCATTAAAGCGCGTCAAAAAGAACTGAACTGTAAATAAATCAATAGCTGCCTATTTCTAGGCGGTGTGATAAGGACATATCATGGCGTACGATGACCAAAATATTTTTGCCCGCATACTTCGTGGTGAATTACCTGCAATTAAAGTCTATGAAGATGATCAGGTACTTGCCTTTATGGACATTATGCCGCAAGCCGATGGTCATGTTTTAGTCATCCCTAAAACGCCTGCATTAACGTTGCTCGACTTACCTGCTGAAGCTGCGGCATATACCATTCAAATTGTACAAAAAATTGCCAAAGCAATGGAAACGGCTTTAGATGCGAAAGGGATCGTATTAATGCAGCTTTCTGGTGCTGCTGCGGGTCAAACTGTCCCACATGTGCATTTTCATCTAATTCCAAGTTCGATTCATGAATTGGGGCGTCATGGCGCGCAAATGGGCGATCAAGTAAAAATTACGGCGTTGGCTGAAACAATCAAAGCAGCGTTGTAATGCGTTAATAAATACTAATTTTCGATTGACCAACGACAGTTCACAGATTAAGCCACCCTTTGGGGTGGCTTTTTCATATCTTTTGCAGTTTTTTTGCAAAGCATAAATTCAGATGTTTTATCTTATTTTTCTTATTTTTCTTATTTTTGAGTCGTCGCTAATCTAAGCATCAAGTTGTTATAACAAGTTGATATGTGATGAATCAACCCATCTTAAATAAATTGAATGGCGAACGTCCTTTGTACGACCAAGTCTATCAATCGCTGTTACAGCAAATCGTCAATGGATTTTATCCAATCCATCAGCAGTTGCCTTCTGAAAATGAATTGAGTGAACAATTCGATGTTAGCCGAATTACCATTCGCCAAGCATTGAATCGTTTGCAGCTTGAACATCTGGTTTACAAGATTTAAGGCAAAGGCACGTTCGTGAGCGCACCAAAGACGTTCCAGAACATTTCTCAATTGCAAGGTTTTGCTG
>DAOMAH010000313.1:0-2376 GCA_035426725.1 Acinetobacter sp. | reverse complement strand
TAAAGGTACATTGAACCTAACCCCAGTGGAATCATTAGCGGCATTGTCCGATGATGATGGTGCTGAAACCGCTGATCTCATGTCTAAACATCGTTGTGCAAAATGTGGCACGGCAATGGATAGTTATGTGGTCGATGGTGGGCGGAAGCTGCATGTCTGTGGTAATAATCCAGACTGTGATGGTTACGAAGTTGAGGAAGGCGAATTTAAGATTAAGGGTTATGACGGCCCAACCATTCCATGCGACAAATGTGATGGTGACATGCAACTCAAAACAGGTCGCTTTGGCCCGTATTTTGCCTGCTCAAGCTGTGACAATACCCGTAAAGTGTTAAAAAGTGGACAACCTGCGCCACCACGTGTTGATCCGATCAAAATGGAACACTTACGCTCAGCCAAACATGATGACTTTTTTGTGTTGCGTGATGGTGCGGCAGGTTTATTTTTGGCAGCCAGTAAATTTCCAAAAATTCGTGAAACGCGTGCGCCGAAAGTGTCTGAATTACGTAGTGTTGCAGCTCAACTCGATGAGAAATATCAGTTCATCTTGCAAGCACCCGATGTAGACCCTGAAGGGAATCCAACAGTTGTTAAATTTAGCCGCAAGAGCCAAGCGCAATACGTCGGTTCAGAAACGGCTGAAGGTAAGCAGACCAAGTGGAGTTTAGTCTTCCAAAATGGAAAATGGGTTGAAGCTTAATCGCGAATGAAATGAAAAATGCTAGCAATTTGCTGGCATTTTTTATAAGAACACAAAAAGAATTTCAACGGTTTTAATTAGGGCACATATTCATGTGGAAAAATATTCGAGTTGTGGTTCTTTTGACCATTTTACTCATTGTTGCAGTCAATGCCTACCGTGATCAAAACCAAAATTGGAACAAACCTGTTATTGTCTTGCTCCATCCAATTAGTGCGGATGGTTTACCTTCGACTGAAAAATATATTCAGCAATTACAACTAGATGACTTTGCAGACGTAAAGCTATATTTAGAACAAAATAGCCGACAATATCGTGGGAAAAGTAGTTATTTCATACTTCAAATTGGGCGAAAACTACAACAAACACCGCCGGAAATGTCAGCTCAATCGAGTATTTTGAATAATATTTTATGGAGTCTCAAATTTAGATACTATGCTTGGCAACAACATCAATCTGTTGATGGTTCACCGAGTCTCACCTTATATTTAAATTTTTATGATCCTGCTCAAACCAAAGAGTTGAAACACTCGACTGCTTTGGAGCGTGGGCGTATTGGTTCGGTGAATTTATTCGCTTCAAGAAAACAAGCGAAACCAAATAACGTGGTTTTGGTGCATGAGTTGCTCCACGGTTTCGGTGCAACCGATAAATATGACTTAAATACAGGTGAGCCAATTTTCCCAATTGGTTATGCACAGGCAGATAAACAGCCTTTGTATCCGCAGACTGAAGCGGAAATTATGGGGGGGAGTGTCCCGCTCTCGCAACATAAAAGTAAAATGCCTGATGATTTAGGACAAACCGTGATTAGTGTTTTGACTGCTCAGGAAATTGGATGGATTAAATAAATTGGGGATAAGTTTAGGATTTGAGGTTGATCTCGATTAAACTAAGCTCATTCAATTTATGTGGATTCATATCACGCGATATGAGCCATCTTTCAGGTTTTAGCATGAAAATTTTAGTTCGTAATTTAGACCGCGCCGTAACAGAAGCCGAAGTTCTTGAGCTGTTTAAAGCCTATGGACAGGTGGAAACTTGTGTCGTGGTGAAAGATGAAGCGACTGGTAAATCAAAAGGGTTTGGTTTTGTAGAAATGACTTATCCTCGAGAAGCAATTAAAGCCATTAAAGGGCTGAATATGCTTAAACTCAAAAGTATGGGAATTCGTGTTAAAGCGGCAGATGACAAAGCTTAAAAGCAAAAGTTAATGCAATATACAGCTTTGTCGATTGTTGCGCCAAATGGTGAGCGGATTGCACAAGGTTTAAAGACCATAGAAGTTCGTTCATGGCAACCTGAAAACTTACCGATCAAAAATCTGATGATTGTTGAAAATCAAAATTATCTTTTAAATGATGGTGATACTGAAATGGGATGAGCAGTCGCATTAGTTGATATTGAATCTGTGCATCCATGGCTTCCAAATGAAGTTGAGGCTGCATCTGCTTCTTACTGGGCGGAAGGTTATTTTGCTTGGGTTATCACCAATGTTCGTCCTTTCGCTGAGCCTATTCAGGTGGTAGCAAAGCGAAAACTATATCTTACTGAATTGGTGTGATGAGGTTCTTTTTCATCACTCATTCGCCTTAAAATTGAACATGATTTAAATTTATAGAATAGGGATTTATTATGTCTCGCGTTGCGCGTTACTATGCCGATCGTACCAATCA
>DAOMAH010000312.1:0-2381 GCA_035426725.1 Acinetobacter sp. | reverse complement strand
TCACTTTGCTGTTCAAACAAAACGTCAGTTAATGGATAGATTTTTCCATCGACCCACAATGCATTTTCATTACCAAAACTTTCATTGACGCCAGATGCAAGGTTGATTCCAATACGACGATTTTTTTCATCTCTAAATTGACACGACAACCAAAACCACGCTGTTTCAGGACGTAAAAATCCGCAAGTGTCATCCAAAGCTGCAAGGCTTTCCGCATTAAACTCAATACGCTGTTGATTTGGGTCAATAAAGAAACCTTCAACACTTAATGTGGTCTGCTTTTGGGTATACGTCCAACCATTAATTCCAGTTGGACTGCACATACTGAGTGGGTCTGTGCCCTCACAAGTGATATTGGCTTTAAGTAGAACATCACCATTTTTAGTCACTTGGATATAGCGCACACCGTTGGCATGTTGCATCTCGAATTGATAGCCAGATTTTTTAAAATAACTATGACTAAATAAAGGCTGCTCATCTAACTGCGTTTTTAAGCCGAAAGGTTGAACCGCATTCCATTCAACCACTTTTTCAGATTGATGGTCATAAACATAGAAAAAACCATGCCCAGCCCAAGACAAATCGACAATCGCCACACCAATGCTGTAATGCGCATGTTGCACACCACAAAACTTAAATTTTTTGTATTTAAGTTGCTTTCGCCAACCTTTTAACACGTCACCATACGGTGTTTTATAACGATAGTCGTCTAAGTTAATTATGGAAGGAACTTGATCAAAACGACCATAACGAGGCTGACCATTGGCTTGTATTAATTCCAAAGAAATTCCCCTAATCAATTAAAGTGTAGAAAATGTTCTTACCTGATTTTTACCATTGTGCTTGGCTTGGTACAATGCCTTATCTGCCTGTCCAAAGAGTTTCATATAATCAAAGTCCATACGCGCGGTACTACTAACCCCAAAACATGCTTGAACATAAAGCCGCTCAGTTTCATTCACTGCAATTGAACTTTGCTGCAACGCTTTACGACAGCCTTCTGCTAATGCAACCGCATTTTCAATGGAAGTAAATGGCAATAAAACCACAAATTCCTCACCTCCATAACGTGCAATCACATCATTGGCGCGCAAGTTTTGTTTTAATATATCTGCCACATGCCTTAAAACCAAATCCCCTTGATAATGCCCATATTGATCATTAATTTTCTTAAAATTATCAATATCTACCATAATCAATGAAGTTTCACGCTGGATAATCTGTGCCTGCTGCATTTGAAAATCAACCACCTGCTTTACTCCACGACGGTTAAGCAAACCTGTTAATTCATCAGTGCAACTGAGTTTTTGTATTTTTGAATTATATCTGCGCCAACGCTCTATACTTATATCAAATAACGCAATGGTAAATGTCGCAAATAAAGTGGTGTAAAACATTGAATAAATAATCTGAGCGCTCTGAACATCTTTATGCAGCAAGGTATAAGGTTTATAAGCCATTGCATAATCTAAATAACCCAACACCGTAAGTGCGCATAATAAATAGAACGCAATAACATAAGCAACCAAGCCAAAATAAACGGAGAACCGAGGGAATAACAATAAAGCGGTAAAGGTTATCCCCATAAAAATAACGCCATTTAGCATGTTCAGCAAACCAATTCCTATTGGCAAACCTAACAATGAAAATGGGTAATACACCGATAAAAATAACACATAATAAATATGTACATTCGGCTTATTTTTAATAAGAAAACCAAACAAAATTAAAAGGATATTTAAAATAAATACACTTGGATACAACCACTGAAATTTAACTAATAACTCGGTATTTGCTAAAGGGTGATACATATATTTTATTTGTATAAAATATATAGCAGCAGCTGCAAAACTCGCATACAGCAATATAACTTGAGATTTTTTAACTAAATCCCAATCTAAAATTGCAAGAAAGGCTTTACTGAAATACGTAGCTAAGGAATATTTCATCCCTCGTCATCCCTTATGATTATTTTTGTGTTATACGTCCATGTACACAACAAGTCACAATATTAATATGGCTTAGGCACACTCTTTAGCCGATCTTATCACACACCTATTCAGTTTTATAAGTCGACCATCGGAATACCATCAATTTTCGCAACCGTCATTAAATCTTTATCGCCACGACCCGAAACGGTGGCAATAATAATTTGATCTTTGGACATGGTCGGCGCAAGTTTGGTCACATAGGCCATGGCATGTGCGCTTTCCAATGCTGGAATAATCCCTTCAATATGGGTGAGATCACGGAAACCTTGCAAGGCTTCATTATCAGTAATTGGCACATATTCGACACGGTGCATATCTTTTAAGAAGCTATGCTCTGGACCCACACCTGGATAATCCAAGCCAGCAGAAATAGAGTAGGGCTCTGTAATT
>DAOMAH010000311.1:0-2399 GCA_035426725.1 Acinetobacter sp. | reverse complement strand
GGTTTGCGCGGACCTTTACGGGTACGTGCGTTAGTTTTGGTGCGTTGTCCGCGGACAGGCAAGCTGCGACGATGACGAAGACCGCGGTAGCAGCCTAAATCCATTAAACGTTTAATGTTCATGGAAATTTCGCGACGTAAATCACCTTCGGTCGGAACCTTAGCAACTTCTGCACGAATCGCATCAAGCTGAGCATCATCTAATTCACGAATTTTCGTAGTTTCAGTAATTCCAACAGCAGCCAAGATGTTCTTAGCAGTGTGGCGACCAACACCAAAAATATACGTGAGAGAGATAACAGCATGCTTGTTATCCGGAATGTTTACACCGGCAATACGAGCCATTCAATTTTCTCCAAAAAGGCAGTCAAGATAATCAACCGCCCCACAAAAATCTTGAGGGGCGGATAATAACCTAATTAGCCTACTGAAATCAACAGGTCTTAATTAAATTAACCTTGACGCTGCTTATGACGAGGTTCTGCGCTGCAAATTACGCGAACAACCCCATTACGACGGATAACTTTACAGCTACCACAAATTTTCTTTACCGAAGCTTGTACTTTCATGATGAAACCTCAAAGTGCGCTTATCCCTTAGGATGAGCAGTCGTTTTTCTCATTAACGTTTGACTATCATATTGATGGGAAGTTAGATGCGCTTGAAGTTGCGCCATAAAATCCATCACTACAACAACTACAATCAGCAATGATGTTCCACCCAAATGGAATGGTATACCAAATGAACTTTGCAGAATCATTGGCATTAAACATATTACTGTGATGTAGATTGCACCGATAAAAGTCAAACGGTTAAGAATATGATCTAAATAACGAGCCGTTTGCTCACCTGGGCGGATGCCCGGTACATATGCTCCACTACGTTTTAAATTTTCTGAAACTTCTTTCGGACTGAATACCAATGCCGTATAGAAATAACAAAAGAAAATAATCAACGCACCAAAGAACATTAAGTACAACGGCTGTCCAGGCGATAAAACCAATGCCAAATCTTGCAGACTACGTTTCACAATCCCAGCATTTGGATCAGCACTTCCTAACCATTGTCCCAAGCTCGCTGGAAATAATAACAATGAGCTTGCAAAAATCGCTGGAATTACCCCTGCCATATTAATTTTCAATGGCAAATGAGTCTGCTGTGCAGTAAATACACGACGACCTTGCTGTTTCTGAGCATAGTTGACAGGAATACGACGCTGCGCTTTTTCAATAAAAACAATTGCAGCAAGAACAGCCAAAGAGAGTAAAGCAAAAACTGCTAAACCAATTAGACTACCTTGACCATTTTGTACAGAGGTCAGTGATTGGATTACGATATTTGGTAAACCTGCCACAATCCCTGCGAAAATAATCATCGAGATACCATTACCAATACCACGTTCGGTAATTTGTTCTCCCAACCACATCAAAAACATTGTTCCCGCAACAAGTGAACTTAAAGCAGGAATATAGAATGCCAAACCTGAAGTCAAAGTAATACCTTGACTGATCAGGCCCGCACTCATCCCTACACCTTGCACGAGTGCAAGAAATAGGGTGCCGTAACGCGTATACTGATTGATCTTACGTTTGCCTTGCTCGCCTTCTTTTTTTAGTGCCTCAAGGGAAGGAACAACCGTAGACATCAACTGCACGATAATCGATGCAGAGATATACGGCATAATCCCTAGAGCTAAAATTGACATGCGTTCCAATGCACCACCAGAGAACATGTTAAATAAACCTAAGAAGGTACCTTCATTAGCTTTAAAAAACCGTGCTAGTGCCACATTGTCAATACCTGGCAATGGAATATGCGCTCCTAATCGAAAGACCAATAACGCGCCAATCAAGAACATTAATCGACGAATAATTTCACGATATTTCACGTGAAACGGTTGGCCTTTCATCATGTTTACATGACCAGTAGAACTAGGAGTCATAGACACTCGAGATTACTCCTCGACTTTGCCGCCAGCAGCTTCAACAGCAGCTTTAGCGCCTTTAGTCAACACGACACCTTGTACAGTGAACGCGCGAGTGATTTCACCAGAAAGTACGATGCGTGCGCGGATTTGGTCACGACGAACAACATTCGCAGCAATCAAAGTTTCAAGGCTAATAACATCCCCTTCCACTTTATTCAACTCAGACAAACGTACTTCAGCAGTTTTCAAAGCGATTTGACTTGTGAAACCGAATTTAGGTAAACGGCGATATAACGCAGTTTGACCGCCTTCAAAGCCCGGACGAGTACCACCACTTTTACGTGAGTTTTGACCTTTGACACCACGGCCACCAGTTTTACCAACGCCAGAACCAATACCACGGCCCAAACGACGATTATCACGTTTTGCACCTTCTGCAGGCGCAAGTTCATTTAAACGCAGAGTCATGGCTT
>DAOMAH010000310.1:0-2408 GCA_035426725.1 Acinetobacter sp. | reverse complement strand
TTCGCATATTCAAGATATGCATGAACGTATTCCAGTACAAATTCAGGTGCAACCCATTGGCTCAGGTTCAAGTCGGATTGAAGTGGTTGGCTAAAACTAAAAAAGCCTCAGAATTTAACTGAGGCTTCTTAATGCTTTTAATTCATTATCAAAGTGATTTCCAATCAAAAAACTTAAATAAAATAATTCAAAGCGCAAAATTATTACATTAACTTTAGTTCGACTCTTTTAGTTTAGTCACTAATTTAGCTTCATAGTCATCTAAAGCAAGATTTGTATTTTTAATCCACATGGCACCTGTCACAGCTTGAACTGATTTCGTAATTTTTGTTTCAACTACAATTTTTTTCGCTGAATTCTTTTCATCTAAAATCGTAGTTTCAATTTCTGTATTTAATTTAGCAGCCCAGAACCCAAGTTCAACCCATGACCAAAATTTAGTAATATTCACTGAAACTATTAAATCTGCTTTCTGATTATTTTGCTCAGAAGCGGTTAGAACTCGATAGCCAGATTGGTTTAGAGCACTTTCAACACGTTTTTGTACTGTTGAAGCTACAGTACCTTCACGTAACATAATGTCCCCAAGTGCTTGACCATAACCATTTCTTTTTCTAGCAATAGCTTTAGCTTTATCATCTTCAGTTGCTGCAGCTAAACCACCTTTCAATGATGGGATGTTGGGAGTCTTAGGTTTATCTTCAAAAACTCGATCATCTTCAACAATCTTAATAATAGCTGTTTTATTTAAATTCTCTGTTTGTTTAATTACTTTAGAATCACCTAAAGTCACTACCCCTCGAGTCGTTGCACAACCAGAGAAAGTAACCATTAACATCAAAAGAGAAGTCGTTAAAATTTTATTCATGATATAACTCTATAAATTCTTAATACAAAATCACCGAAAAATTAAATTAAAAACAAAGCCAAATTATTTTAACTAGGCATTGTTTCAATACTTTTAAAAAGCCACACTAAAATATAAATGCAACTTAATTTAAACCCTGACATTTTACATATTTAAATATTAACCACAATTTAATTCTTAAATATTAAATTATCTTCTTTTTCCAAACAAAGCTGTCCCCACTCTCACCATGGTGGAACCTGCTGCAATCGCCGCATCTAAATCAGCCGACATGCCCATGCTTAGAGTATCCCAATCTTGCAGTTGAACAGGTTGCACTCTCACTTGCTCAAATAAAGCTTTGGCATCTGCAAAAGCGGCATGATTCTCAGGTGCAGGAATCACCATTAACCCTCTTAAAGATAAATTCGGAAGTTGGCTAATCTCTCTCACTAACTCCTCTACTTCATGCGGTTGGCAACCATCTTTAGAATCTTGCCCATCTATGTTCACTTGGATGCAAATATTGAGTGGTTTCAAATGACTTGGACGTTGATTCGATAATCGTTCGGCAATGATGAAACGATCTACACCATGAACCCAATCAAATTTTTCAGCCAAGGATTTTGTTTTATTGCGCTGCACATGCCCAATAAAATGCCATTCGATGGCTAAATGTTGCAATTCATCAATTTTGACCAAGGCTTCTTGTAAATAATTTTCTCCAAAACACTGCTGTCCAGCGGCATACATCTCCTCAATTCTACTGCTTGGATGCGTCTTTGAAACTGCTAATAATTGTACAGATGCTGGCTGTCGTTGGGCTTGCTGACACAATTGTGCGATTTGATTTAGGACATCATCACGTGCTTGCTGAGATGGATTCATTGATACAGTTCTCATTTGTAAAATCTTTTTTTGCTTCAAAAGCTAGTAATGTATTGGTAACGGCGTAGGAAAGCCGTATATTATTCTACAGAATAATGAAAAAATTTAGTCATTTCGGGGAAATTATGGATATCACAGAATTACTTGCCTTTTCAGTTAAAAACGGTGCTTCGGACTTACATCTTTCAGCGGGTATGCCGCCTATGATTCGTGTAGATGGTGAAGTTCGTCGTATTAACTTACCTTCACTTGAACACAAAGATGTCCACCGTTTGGTGTATGACATCATGAATGATAAACAACGTCGTGATTATGAAGAAGACCTAGAAACTGACTTTTCATTTGAAGTACCCAATATTGCCCGTTTCCGTGTGAACGCATTCAACCAAAACCGCGGTGCAGGTGCTGTGTTTCGTACCATTCCATCTAAAGTTTTAACCATGGAAGATTTGGGACTCGGTTCTATCTTTAAAGAAATTTGTGAATATCCACGTGGTATGGTTTTGGTTACGGGCCCAACGGGTTCAGGTAAATCAACCACGCTTGCAGCGATGATCGACTATATTAACGAAAACCGATATGACCATATTTTAACGGTTGAAGACCCTATCGAATTTGTACACCAATCGAAAAAATGTCTGATTAACCAACGTGAAGTTCATCGTGATACGCA
>DAOMAH010000309.1:0-2432 GCA_035426725.1 Acinetobacter sp. | reverse complement strand
TCAATTCAATATTGCCAAAACCATTCCGGGCAAAGAAGAATTCTACGAAACCTTACGTTACTTTAAACGCCAAATTGAATTACAGCCGAATATTGAATTGGTACTAAATCATACCGCAACTTATGAAGAATTAAGCCAAGCCAATTTTGATGAAATTGTTGTTGCGACAGGTGTTACACCACGTCAATTACAATTTGAAGGTATTGATCATCCAAAAGTATTGAGCTACATCCAAGTTTTAAGAGAACGTGTGCCTGTAGGTAAACGTGTAGCAATTATTGGTGCGGGTGGTATTGGTTTCGATACCGCAGAATATTTAAGCCATGAAGGTGAAAGTGGCAGTTTGAACCCTGAAAAATTCTATGCGGAATGGGGAATTGATACCACCTATGCGCATGTCGGCGGGTTAAAGAAACCTGAACTTGAAAAGTCTGAGCGTGAAATTTATTTACTACAACGCAAAAAAGCTTCTGTTGGAGCAGGTTTGGGTAAAACCACAGGTTGGATTCACCGCACAGGTTTGAAACACCGTGATGTAAAAATGATTGCAGGTGCAAGTTATGACAAAGTGGACGATCAAGGTTTACATATTACTGTAGATGGCAACACCTCGATTCTTGAGGTCGATCATGTCGTAATTTGCGCTGGTCAAGAATCTTACACGGCTATGTACGATCAACTTAAAGCTGATGGTAAAAACGTGCACTTGATTGGCGGTGCGAAAGAAGCTGGTGAGTTAGATGCGAAACGTGCCATTCGCCAAGGTGCGGAATTGGCTGCGGTGCTCTAAATAATTAAATGAGACATTTTTTCTAAGGAAAAAATGTCTCTAATTTGATGAATGGAAAGATCAATATAAGGACAATAATTATGACACTGCAAACAACACAACAATCTTTAGCAAAATGGCATCACATGATTCAAGCTAGTGACTTATCTGCGTTAAATGAACTATTAGATGATGCTGTAGTGTTTCGTTCACCCGTTGCATTCAAGCCGTACGAAGGTAAACAGGTGGTTTTCTTTATTTTGACCAACGTCATTCAGGTTTTTGAAAACTTTACTTATCACCGTGAGTTTTATACAGAAGATGGGGAAAACGTGGTGTTGGAATTCAGTGCAAATGTGAGCGGAAAATCATTAAAAGGCATTGATATGATTCGCTTTAATGAGCAAGGAAAAATCATTGATTTTGAAGTGATGATTCGTCCAATGAGTGGTTTAGCTGCATTGGCTGAGAAAATGGGTGAGCGATTTGCCAAGTATCAACCAAATTAAAATTCATAAAATAGCCTAAGTGACGTTTAAATATAAAATTAGGTCAACATTGAAATATGAACACATCAAAATTAAATAAAGTTAAAACGTTGGGCGCAGAACTATTTGATAGGTTTATAGGTGCTGAACAACCTAAAATGTATTATGACCCGAAAGGGAAAATTAAAGACGTTTTGGAAAAATTACCGCAACTTAAACAAAAGTACCGCCCAACACCTTGGCTGAGCAATACGCATATCCATTTGCTTTATTTTGATCTTATTCGTAAGAAATCCATCAAACTTGAATATGATCATATCGATCAACTCGCTATGCAGGATGGAGGTATCACCGCGATTGCGTGGTATGGCTACAATCTTCCACCAGAAACGCCGACCGTTGTGATTATGCATACGATTACAGGAACACCTGAAAGTATGCGTGAATTGGTGAAAGACCTGCATGAATACACAGGTTGGCGAATCGCTTTGTGTTTACGTCGTGGGCATGCGGGATTGCCGATGCCAGTTCCTCGTATTTCACTTTTTGGTTCTACCAGTGATTTGAAAGAGCAAATTGCGCATATTCAAAAACTGTTTCCAAAATCAGCATTATATGCGGTCGGTTCTTCAGCAGGAACTGGACTCTTGGTGCGTTATTTGGGCGAGCAAGGTGTTGAGACACCATTCAAAGCGGCATTTGCAATGTGTCCGGGTTATAACACCGAACTAAGTTTTCAACATGTTCATCCTTTTTACAGCAAAATGATGACTAAGAAATTGTTTAAGTATTTTATTTATCCCTATCAAAATACATGGAATCAGCTTGCTTCAATCGAAAAAGTTTTGGCAACAACAAACCTAGAAAGGTTTGAAAAAGAGTACTTTGAAATGGCTGGTTTTGAGGATTATCAAAGTTATTGCCAAGCGATTAATCCTATTTATGTATTTGAGAATGTAAAAATTCCATTGATGATTCTCAATGCAGAAGATGACCCCGTTTGTTCAATTAGAAATTTAGAACCTTATAAAGACATGATTCAGAAAATGGAAAATATCGCAGTCGTGACCACCAAAAAGGGCAGTCATTGTGGTTTTTATGAAAACCTAACGGTGAAGTCTTGGGCTTCACGTTTAATGGCTGACTTCTTTCAAAACTATTGAATTGATAAATAA
>DAOMAH010000308.1:0-2443 GCA_035426725.1 Acinetobacter sp. | reverse complement strand
ATGATGCAACAATATTTTAAGGTCAAATCAGATTATCCACATGCGTTGTTGTTCTATCGGATGGGTGACTTTTACGAGCTTTTTTTTGAAGATGCACGCCAAGCCTCTAAAATTTTAGGTATTACCCTAACCCATCGTGGTAAAACCAATGGCGAACCCATTCCAATGGCAGGTGTGCCTTATCATGCAGCGGAAGGTTATTTGGCACGTTTGGTGAAAACTGGGCGTACTGTTGCTATTTGTGAGCAGGTTGGCGAGGTTACAGGCAAAGGCCCCATAGAACGAAAAGTCGTTCGCGTGTTAACACCAGGGACATTAACTGATGATGCACTGCTCGGTAGTTATCAATCTTCAAATCTAGTTGCCCTGTGCATTCAGCAAAATCAAATTGGTTTTGCCTTACTTGACTTGAGTGCAGGTATTTTTAAAGTTCAGCAACAGACCTATAAACCAGAACATCTTTCGATTGAACTCTCCCGTTTAATGCCAAGCGAAATCCTGATTGATGAAGACCTTGTAGATTCAAATATTATTGAACAGATCAAAAAGAATCTGGACTGCCCCATTACCAAACGTCCCAATGTTGACTTTAATTTAAACAACGCACAAAAAACTTTATGCGATCAACTTGCGGTTTCGACATTATCAGGTTTTGGATTAGACCCCATTCCATTGGCAAAAGCGGCAGCGGCAGCCTTAATTCACTACGCCAAAGAAACCCAAAAAACGGCGTTACCGCATATCCGTTCTATTCAAATTGAACAAAGTACCGATTTCGTTGCGCTGGATCCGATTACACGGCGTAATTTAGAAATTATTGAACCTTTATTTGAACATGGCACATCATTATTTCAATTAATTAATGATTGTCAGACCGCAATGGGTGGTCGTTTGCTGAGCCGAACCTTAATGCAGCCGCTCCGTGATACTGTTGTTTTAGATGCACGACTTGATGCAAGCGAACAATTGCTCAAAGGCTATCATGAGTCGCCAGTCCGTTTAGTGCTTAAAGAGATTGGCGATATTGAACGTGTGCTTAGCCGTGTGGCGCTTGGTAGTGCTCGCCCACGTGATTTAGTGCAACTACGTCAAGCCTGTGCGCAAATTCCATTTTTGCGCCATGCCCTTATTCCAGTTTTAAAAACGCAACAATCGAAGTTGTTAAACCAACTGGATGAAGAACTTGGAGATTTTAAAAGTCTACATCAGCATTTAATGGATGCGATTGTTGAGCAGCCGCCTGTACTGTTACGGGATGGCAATGTAATTGCAGAAGGCTATGATGCTGATTTGGATGAATTACGTAAAATCCGCGACCATGCAGGGCAATTCTTAATTGATTTAGAAATTAATGAACGACAACGCACAGGCATTAACACGCTTAAAATTGGTTATAACCGAGTCAGTGGTTACTATATTGAGTTAACCCGCGCTCAGGCTGAACAAGCCCCTGCCGATTATATTCGCCGTCAAACCCTTAAAAATGCTGAGCGTTATATCACCCCAGAACTTAAAAATTTTGAAGATAAAGTACTTTCGAGCGAGTCCCGCGCTCTTGCTCGTGAAAAATTATTATTTGAAGCTTTGTTAAACGAATTACGCCAAAATATCGCACATCTACAAATGATGAGTGCAGCGATTGCACATATTGATGTGCTAGCAAATTTCGCCCATCAAGCTCGATTAAACAATTGGGCACGACCTGAATTTTCACCTGAAACAGGCATTAAAATTCAAGCAGGTCGCCACCCTGTGGTTGAAGCATTAAACAAAACACCATTCACCCCAAATGATACGTTTCTGGATACGCAGCATCGTATGGCGATTATTACAGGCCCGAACATGGGTGGTAAATCGACCTTCATGCGACAAACTGCATTGATTAGCTTGCTCGCCTATTGCGGCAGTTTTGTACCTGCAAAATCGGCGAAACTGGGCTCAATCGACCGTATTTTTACCCGTATCGGTTCAGCAGATGATCTTTCGACTGGAAAATCGACATTTATGGTGGAAATGACCGAAACTTCTCAAATCTTACATCATGCTACCAGTCAATCTTTGGTTTTGATGGACGAAGTTGGGCGTGGTACCAGTACGTATGATGGTTTATCTTTGGCTTGGGCATGTGTTTTGGATTTAAGCAAGCGAATAAAATGTTTGTGCCTTTTTGCCACGCATTATTTTGAATTGACGGAATTGGATAGTGAATCAGGCATTGATAACTATCACGTCACGGCGCAAGAACTCAATGGCAATTTGATTTTACTGCATAAAGTTCAACATGGTCCTGCCAGCCAAAGTCATGGCTTACAAGTCGCAAAACTGGCTGGTGTGCCAGCAAACGTGATTAAAGAAGCGCAAAAACGATTAAAAATTCTCGAAAAGCAGCAACATCAACATACGCAAAATTCCATTCAGAATGATTTGTTTAGTGCCATAGACA
>DAOMAH010000307.1:0-2448 GCA_035426725.1 Acinetobacter sp. | reverse complement strand
ATCGCTGCGGCCGAACCCGTACCATCCATGTCAAACATGATAATGGGTTGCTGCTGTAAATCTGAATATGACATAAGGCTGATCTATGTTTGTTAAAACACCTGCTCCACAAGATCAATTGATTTTGCAGCTTGTGCCGATTATGGCGCAGGCAAGTCAAATATTATTGGAAGAATACCAAAGTTATTGTGCAGGTGGCGAGTTTAATATTCAGGAAAAAAGTGATGATTCTCCCGTCACTCAAGCCGATTTAAAAGTGAATCATTTTTTATTGAAGCACTTGGCTGAAATTACGCCAGATTTACCAGTGTTGTCTGAAGAAAGCGATTATTCAGCACGTAAAGCATGGCAACGGTGTTGGATGCTTGATCCTTTAGATGGAACCAAAGAATTTATTCATGAACGTGATGAATTTACTATAAATTTAAGTTTAATCGAAAACACGCAAACCACATTTGCCATTATTGCCGTGCCTTGCGAACAGGTCATGTATATTGGCTATAACTCAAAATTGCCTTATAAATATAGTTTTAGTTGCCAAGAATGGTTTCAATATCAGACTGAAGAATTTAATGATAAAGCACCGATTCAAATCGGTTTAAGCCATCACAGTAAAAATCCAAAATATCAAAATTTTATTGAGCCGATTTTAAAGCAATCTGAAGTGATTCGTCGTGAAGCGGGCAGTGCTTATAAATTTTGCATGATGTTAGAGGGTGAAATTGATATCTATCCTAGATTTCATCCAACATCTGAATGGGACACCAGTTCAGGGCAGTCACTTTTAGAAAGTATTGGTGGTGGGTTACTCACTTTGGATGGTAAACCGTTTGAATATAACCAACGTGAAACGGTACTGAACGGTGGCTTTATCGCTTTTAAAGATCAAGTTTGCAAAAAGATTGCTTACGCCGCTTTGGCAGAATCAGGCAATTTAAATTAAGTGTAGATTTTCCCATGCTATAGTGACTTCAATTTCCTATATAAGTGTTTATATGGCTCTTCATTTATTACCCAAAAGTATGTTGCAGGCATTGGATTTACTGCCGAATGCCTCTACTCCTGTGACTTTATTTACACGACATTCTTTGCGTGAACTGGTCAATGGGCAGGGTTTTGCGGGCTACGACTTACAATTAACCGAACAGGGTCGTGAGCTGGCGTACACGTGGGGCGAATATTTAATCAAAAATACAGATCGTGCTATTCAACATTGTATTTCAAGTCCAATTCAACGCTGTGTCGATACTGCTGCTTTAATGATTGAAGGTGCGGATGCAGTTCATCAATCCGTCAACACCCATCAAATTGAAATTGTTGAGCATCGCTTATTGGTTGAACCAGGCAGTTTTGTCTTAGACATTCAGCAAGCTGCGCCATTTTTTCGTAAGCAAGGCGCATTGGGTTTTATTAATAGTTTCGTTAATAACGCACTACCTGGAATGAAACATCCCATTACGGGTGTAAGAGACGTCTTAGAGCTTCTTTATCAAACCCACCCCACTCAACAGAAGGGTTTAAGTTTGGCTGTGAGTCATGACACTATTCTTGCAGCGATTGTGGCGGTCATATCGGGCAATAATCAAATTCAGCAAACTGACTGGCCAGAAATGATGGAAGGCTTATTTGTATGGTTTGAGGGGGAAGATTTTGCCAATAGCAAATTAAAGTGGATTTGGCGCGGTCAAACAGCAGAATTGATTATTCAAGATTTTCAATACAAATAAAAAAGCCCGAAAAATCGGGCTTTTTTACGTGCATCAAATTAGTTAGCGAGTGCTTTAACTTGAGCATTTAAGCGGCTCTTGTGACGAGCAGCTTTATTTTTGTGGATGATGCCTTTATCAGCCATACGGTCGATTACAGGAACAGCTTTTTTATAAGCTTCTGTAGCAACAGTATAATCACCAGCAGCGATCGCATTTACGGTACGTTTGATGTAAGTACGAACCATAGAACGTAAGCTTGCATTGTGTTTACGTGCTTTAACGTTTTGACGAGCACGTTTTTTAGCTTGAGCAGAGTTTGCCACTCGTGCACTCCTTGAAAATAAGTTGGTCTGGGCGGGCGCTGAAGTTAAAACCAATAGAAATTGGCAATATTCACCAGCCCGTAAACAAGTGCCATATTTTGAGGAAACTAAGCCATGAAGTCAAGTCTTGTGCAGCTTTTAACTGCATTTAGCAGGTGATAATCTTGCAAGAAAACGTTACATTAAACTCAGTGACGGATTGAGACGGATAAAAATGAAAATAGTAGCTAAGAAAGCCATTGTGTTGGGGGCAACAGGTTTGGTTGGTCAAAATCTTGTGAAGCAATTACAACAAGCAGACGACTTTAGCGCAATTACGGTTGTGGTGCGGAAAAAATCCGAGACGTTTAATACTTATAATAAAGTGACGCAGTTGGTTTTAGAAGATTTTTTATTACTGAATGATGAAGATGTTA
>DAOMAH010000306.1:0-2461 GCA_035426725.1 Acinetobacter sp. | reverse complement strand
TGGTTTGCTTCAACTGGGGCTGGGGCTTGCGTTAATGGGCATTCAGCAGTTTTGGTTTTCGGGAATGCAATGACATCACGAATTGAAGATGCACCTGTCATCAACATCACCAAGCGGTCTAAACCAAAGGCCAAACCACCGTGCGGCGGAGCACCGTAACGTAAGGCGTTCAATAAGAAACTAAACTTATCTTCAGCTTCTTCTTCGCCTATGCCTAAAGCTTCAAAAATGGCTTTTTGCATTTCTAAATTATAGATACGTAATGAACCACCACCGACTTCTGTACCATTCAGTACCATGTCGTAAGCAACAGACAAGGCCGCACCAGGATTGTTCTTCACTTCTTCAACGCTTGATTTTGGCAGTGTGAATGGGTGATGAACAGACGTCCATTTACCATCATCTGTTTCTTCAAACATTGGGAAGTCAACAACCCAAAGCGGAGCCCATTCGCACGTCGCAAGATTCAAATCATGACCAATCTTCACACGAAGTGCGCCCAGTGCATCATTTACAATCTTGGCTTTGTCCGCACCAAAGAACACGATGTCGCCATCTTTAGCGCCAACTCGAGCTAATAGCTCAAGTACGATTGGTTCGATGAATTTCACGATTGGAGATTGAAGACCTTCAATTCCTTTGGCTAATTCATTCACTTTGATATAAGCCAAACCTTTCGCGCCGTAGATACCGACAAATTTGGTGTATTCGTCAATTGCACTACGTGGCAATGAAGCCGCGCCTGGAACGCGTAACGCCACAATACGACCTTTCGGATCTTTGGCAGGGCCAGCGAATACTTTGAACTCAACGTCTTGCATCAAATCTGCAACGTCAATGAGTTTCAATGGAATACGCATATCAGGTTTGTCTGATGCATAGTCACGCATCGCATCGGCATACGTCATGCGTTCGAATTTACCGAATTTAACCCCAAGAAGTTCATCGAACATCTTCACAGTTAAAACTTCCATCAAATCCATGATGTCATCGTCACTCATGAACGATGTTTCAACGTCGATTTGGGTAAATTCAGGCTGACGATCAGCACGTAAATCTTCGTCACGGAAACATTTTGCGATTTGGTAATAACGGTCAATACCACCTACCATCAACAATTGTTTGAATAATTGTGGTGATTGTGGAAGTGCATAGAAACTACCGTTTGATACACGACTTGGAACTAAATAGTCACGTGCGCCTTCAGGTGTTGCACGAGTTAAAATCGGCGTTTCAACATCTAAGAAACCATGCTCTTCGAAATAGTTACGAATTAAGTTGGTTAGTTTCGAACGGAAGCGTAAACGATCTAACATTTCCTGACGACGAATGTCTAAGAAACGATATTTCAAACGAATTTCTTCAGAAATATTGGTGTTTTCATCGTTCAATGGGAACGGTGGAGTTTCAGACGCGGCAAGTACTTCGATTTCTTTGCCGAGCACTTCGATTTGACCACTGACGATATTGGCATTTTCAGTGCCTTCGTAGCGACGACGTACACGACCTGTAATTTTTAAAACGAATTCTGAACGTGATTTATCCGCAGTGGCAAAAGCTTCTGGGGTATCAGGGTCAATCACCACTTGGACTAGACCATCACGGTCACGCATGTCCAAGAAAATTACCCCACCGTGGTCACGGCGACGGTGTACCCATCCACATAAAGTTACGGTTTGATCGATTTGGGCTTCAGTTAAAGAGCCACAGTAATGAGTGCGCATCATATTGAATTATTATCCAAACTATATTGGCTAGACGGTGAATGCGTAAACAGCGCACCACCAATGAAGTGGGAGATTATGCCTTGTTGAGCGGTTTGCCTCAAGTCTTAAAACGTCCAAGAGCATTTTAAAACAACGCTTTTAGCGGAAATTATGGATGAAATGTTTTCCAATTGAAGAGTAATAACAGCAGACAAGACGCGGTAAATACGCAAAGTCCTGTTTGCGTAAATTCATTGATTGATTTTCCAATGAAAAAGTATCGTTCTGAATGCCAAAGTTCAGCGGAAATACTGTGGCTGTAATGCCAAACAGCGATAACTCCAGCTACGACTGAAATGACGCAACTCATCACAGCTATTATTTGCATCGTTTTAGAAACAGAAGAAGGGTGTCGGTACGTTCGATAATAGCTGAGACACATCAACCATAGAAAAGGCAGGGTGACAATCGATGACGTGATTTGCAAAATAAAATGCAATGGATAATGAAAGCCGAATAGCGCAATGTTTTGAGCAAGAAAATCTTTAAAAGCAAAAGTCCGAAAGTCGAGATGGGTGAGCCCATCCCAAATGAGATGTGTCGCTGTACCTAACATAATTGCCAAACAACTCATGAGGCTAAAAGCCACAACATCGTCAAAAGATTTGATGTGTAATGGATCTTTAAGACCTAAAAAACGATAACTTATAGGCCTGTAGATGAAATACCATAATAACCAAAACAATAATCCAATG
>DAOMAH010000305.1:0-2470 GCA_035426725.1 Acinetobacter sp. | reverse complement strand
GAAAAGTAATGTTCACCTTTAAAGCAATCGACAAGAAAGTAGACTGACGTAGCCTTTTTCAAAAACTTATTCTTTATCATCTAGCTAACTCAACAAAACACCTTATAGCAGGATTTAATTAATAAATATAATTTAATACACCCTATAAAGGTAATTTATTATGTTTAATGCTATTATCCCATTATCAAGTAGATGAGAAATGCACCTCATGATTGAACGACCACTGTACATCAACCAAATTCGACCACTCATCAACAAAGATATTGTCAAAGTACTGGTCGGATTTCGTCGTGCTGGCAAATCCATCCTCCTTAGCCTAATCAAAGATGAATTGCTTAAAACTGACGTAAGCCAAGAACAATTCATCAGCATCAACTTTGAAGACTTCTCTTTTTATGAACTACGTGAAGCAAAAAAACTACATGATTATTTAAAAGAACAAATTAGCGCTAAACGTACAAATTTTCCCAATGAAAAAATTTATCTTTTCTTAGATGAAATACAAGAAGTCACTGGTTTTGAACAAGTCATAAACTCGCTACGAGTGAGTGAAAATGTCGATATTTACATCACAGGTTCAAATGCCAATCTGCTTTCGGGTGAACTGGCAACCTATTTAGCAGGTCGTTATATTCAAATTTTTGTGTACCCTTTTGGTTTTCAAGAGTATGTCGCTGCCTACCAACAAAAAAATAAGTCGTTCAGTATTGCAGAACTCTTTTCTAAATATTTAGTTGAAGGTGGAATGCCTTTTTTGGTCAGTGAGCAATTGCCAGACTACACTCGAGAAAGCTATCTCAAAGATATTTATAATTCCGTCATTTTAAAAGATATTATCGAACGCAATAAAATTCGTGATATTGAACTGCTAGAACGAACTGTTGAATATGCTTTTCAGAATGTCGGTCAAATTTTTTCAGCAAATAGCATCAGCAAATATTTAAAAAGTCAAAATCGTGCCACCAAAAGCGATACTTTATTGAATTATATCCAGTTTTGTAAGAATGCATTGTTGTTATACCCTTTAAAACGTCATGATTTGAAAGGGAAAAAAGTTTTCCAAACCAATGATAAATATTACGTCATTGATCATGGGTTAAGACAGGCGATGCTACATCAAAATCAGCGTGATATTCAGCAAATTTTAGAAAACATCGTAGCAATTGAAGGTCTTCGGCGCGGCTATATCGCAACGGTAGGTTACGTTGGAGATTATGAAATTGATTTTGTTTTTGAAAAAGGCAATTCTCGCCTGTACGTACAAGTCAGTTATTTACTGTCTACACCTGAAACAGCCGAACGTGAATTTCGCTCTTTACTAGCAATCACAGACAATTATCGTAAAATTGTCGTTTCAATGGATCCAATTGTGCAACCACGAGATGGTATTGAGCACAAAACCATTGCCGAGTTTCTATTGGAAGATGAATGGTAAATAAAAAAAGCCACCCGAAGGTGGCTTTATTTAACACTTATTCTTTATCGTCTTGCTCAGGCAAATCCTTGACAGCTTCAGCAATTAGACCAAACATATAGTTACCGTATGCATTGGTCTTATCATAATGGAAACGCAATCTAGGCGTAATCCGTGTCTTGATGCGACGACTCAACTCATGACGCAAGAAACCAGACGCTTTATTCAACACATCTAAAGTTTCTTTATTGGCTGCTTCACTCTGATCATCGCCCAGTTCACGACCCATCACGGTGACATATACTTCCGCATAGCCCATGTCTGCACTGACTTTCACCGCCGAGATGGTCACCAGACCACCTAGACGTGGATCTTTCAGCTCCTGACGGATTAGCTCAGACAACTCACGTTGTACCGAATCCGCCATGCGCTTTAAGCGTTGGCTACCCGCCATTAAAGACTCCGTTTAATCAATTGAACATCATAAACTTCGATTTTATCCAGTGCTTTGATGTCTTTATAACCTTTAACCGCAAGACCACATTCCATACCCGCACGTACTTCTTCAACCACTTCTTTATAACGACGTAATGATTCAAGTTCACCTTGGAATACCACCACATCATCACGTAAAACGCGAATTGGTTTGTTACGATGCAACATACCTTCAAGTACCATACAGCCCGCAGCTGCACCAAACTTACTTGAGTGGAACACTTCACGTACTTGTGCAACACCAAGAATCGTTTCACGATGTTCAGGTGCAAGCTTACCGCTCATCGCTGCTTTCACGTCATCAATCAAATGATAAATAACGCTGTAGTAACGAATATCAATGCCGTCAGCATCAGATTTTTGACGCGCAGTTGTATCAGCACGCACGTTGAAACCAAGAAGTACCGCTTCAGAAGATTCTGCAAGGGTTACGTCAGATTCAGTAATTGCACCTACACCTGAACCAATCACACGAACACGAACTTCATCAGTCGATAAGGTGTTCAATGCAACGGTCAATGCTTCTAAAGTACCACGTACATCGGTCTTCAATACCACATT
>DAOMAH010000304.1:0-2477 GCA_035426725.1 Acinetobacter sp. | reverse complement strand
TGATAGGTTTGGCACGGTCATGACGCATCACCTTTAAATCATTAAAAATAGATATCTCATATAATCTTTTACGATCAAGATTAAGTTTTATCCACTTATTTTTGTCGATAAATCCAAAATATTTGAGTCACGCAAAATACGATACGAAGTTTAAAGATCGCATAAAATGCGGCTTCTGACTTAATGATAAATATTCTAACAGATTATGAATGGGGTGATTTTAGCTCGTATAGAGAAACAGAGTACTCGCACTAAAATCGAATAAAAATAATTTCAGTTCAAATCTACTGATTCTGTTCATAAGCAGTCAAATGGCTGTGCTTTATATAGTTCGGGTTGTGTTGAATCTTCGTGAGACTATGCTCTGCATCATTCACAATTTTTAATAGTTCCTGCTGTTTCTTGGTTTGAGCATCTACATGAGTAGCGTAGCCCAATACGACGATTGAAAAGACAAGAAGAACTGTCAAGAGGATTTTTATTATTATTATCGCTTTTGTTGTATTTTATTTGAGCATATCAAAAATTAGTGGAAATATATACAACTCTGTATATATTTTTTCATATCACAAAAAATAATTTTAAGATGTAAACAATTATAAAGGAATTTGCTGAAATTCCATTTTTCTTCACAATTTTACATTAGTCTACAGACAAAATAATTTGGTTAATTTTTTAGGCATTTAGATGAAACATGCTTTTTATATTGGGAAACTGAGTGTACTAAGCTCAGCCTTGCTCAGCCTTAGTCCGTCTATTTTTGCGGCAGAAACCACAACTCCTACTACTACGCCCGCTGAACCTGCGCCACAAGTTTTGCCAACACTAACCTTCAAAGCATCAGCTACCCCTCAAAAAAAGCAAAATGATGATATTAGCGCCGTCCCAAAAACAATTGTGACTCGTGAAGAAATGCAACTCTATGGTGATCAAACAGTCATGGATGCTTTGCGTCGTGCAGCTGGATTTCAGTTTCCTGCTGCTGGTCAAGGACCTCGTGGCGGAGGTGGTGCATCGGGCATGCGTTTTCGTGGTGGCGGTGCGCCGACTTTCTTAATCAATGGCGAACCTGTTCAAGGCGGACCTCGTGGTGGCATGTCAGTGATTGACACCATCACGCCAGAAATGGTTGATCGTATTGAGATTGTCAAACAGCCAAGCGTGGCACAAGCCTCTGTTGCATCTTCTGCGGTAATTAATATTATTTTAAAAGAGCCATTAGATACACGCTTAAATGGTTCATTTAAACTCGGCTATGGTTTACGCGATAGTGGCAAACAAGAAGCTGAACGTAAACAAATAAGCGTTCAAGCCGATGGTCGTGACAATCAATGGACTTATAGTGTTTCTGCAAATCAAATGTGGAATAACACCACATCAATCACTAAAACAGAAACAGCGACGAATACTAAAGAACAACTCCGTACGACCAATCGTCAAATGCAAATGTTCTCTCCTCGCCTACAATACGAATTAGATGATCAACAGAAACTCATTGCAGAATTATTCTATCGAAATATGAAATCTGATGGCATTCGTGGTGATCAAGTCCAAGAAGACAAGAACGATAGTATTCGTTTAAACACGCGTTATGAACGACAAGAAAAAAATGCGAGCGATAAAGTTCGCTTATCTGTCGAAAGCCAAAATGAAACACAATTGACGCGCACTCCACTCAATACCATTTATACAGATGAACCCGTAAAACAATATGGTTTGGCTTATGATGGTGTACGCAAGTTCGATAAAACCCGCCAAGTTAAATTTGGTGTCGATACTCGTAGCAATGAGTTAAATAGCAACGTAGATAAAAGCTTAGATGAACAACGTTATGCATTATATGCTGAAGGTAGTTGGCGATTTACAGATAAACAAACAGTTACTTTGGGCGCACGCCAAGAATGGTTAAATCGCTCAGGTTTCGTGGATTATCAAGATCAGTATTTGAGCCCTGTGCTTGCTTACCGTTTTGACCTGACAGATCAATGGTCATTACAGACCAATTTGAGCCAAACGTTCCGCAATCCCAATACAGATCGACTGATGCCCAATGTAACGATTTCAACAGACAGTGATGCAGGTTCATTAAACAACCCAGATCGTGGTGGCAATCCAAATTTAAAACCTGAAAAAATTCAATCCTTTGAATCGACTTTAGGTTATAACGCCGCCAGTGGAGGCGTAAACTTAACGGCCTATCACCGTGAAATTCAAGATTATATCGAGCGAGTGATTCGCCTTGAAGATACACGTTACGTCGAACGCCCTCAAAACCAAAGTGAAGCCACCACTTATGGGATTGAATTGTCTGGACGTTATGCCTTAAAACAAACCGATGCAGGTCATGCCTTTATGTTGAATGGTCAGCTCTCGACCATTCGCGCTACGGTTGAAGATGCTCAACATCAGCAGCGTTTAGTCAGTGATGTTACGCCTTACACAGCGAGCACAGGTCTCTCTTACAGCTTCCAGCCATG
>DAOMAH010000303.1:0-2479 GCA_035426725.1 Acinetobacter sp. | reverse complement strand
TGGCCCACGTTCAGGTTTAATCCTTGCGAAAGCAAACGAAGAAATTGAGAAAAAACTTCAATCAGCAGTATTCCCAGGCAACCAAGGTGGCCCGTTGATGCATGCGATTGCGGCGAAAGCAATCTGTTTCAAAGAAGCCATGTCAGATGAGTTCAAAACTTATCAACAACAAGTCGTGAAAAACGCTCAAGCGATGGCTGAAGTGTTAATTTCACGCGGTTATGACGTTGTATCTGGCGGTACTGAAAACCATTTATTCTTATTGTCTTTGATCAAGCAAGATGTAACGGGTAAAGAAGTTGATGCTTGGTTAGGCAATGCTCATATCACAGTTAATAAAAATGCTGTGCCAAATGACCCACGTTCACCATTTGTAACCTCTGGTATCCGTATTGGTACGCCAGCAGTGACTACTCGTGGTTTTGGCGAGTTAGAAGTGCGTGAGCTTGCAGGTTGGATCGCAGATATCATCGACAGTAAGGGTGATGAAGCTGTCATTAATGCTGTGAAAGCTAAAGTTGAAGCGGTTTGTGCTAGATTTCCAGTGTATGCAAACTAATTTGTATATCTAAAAAAGCGCCGTAAGGCGCTTTTTTTATGTCTTAACGTCAATCTCAACTTTAAAGGTTTAAATCTATAAAATCCCCTCCAACTCCACTTTTCGAAGGGGAGAGCAATGCGAATCCTATACAGTATTGATTTAGTGATGTGTCCCTCTTTTGTGAAGAGGTGAGAAGCGATTGCAGCTCCGCAAGGGAGATTTTTAAATAGCATTATTTTGATTTACATAATTTTTTAGTAGCAAGTTGAGATTGGCGTTTCTTATCATTTTAACCAAATAATAAAGCACCCAAAGGTGCTTTATTTAACGTATCAGTGATGACGACGTTTCTTTTTCCAATGACGTTTTTTGTTTGGATGGTTATCGGCATAACGGTCTTGACCTACTTGACGACCTAAAGCTGCACCACCAGCTGCACCTGCCGCCGCACCGATGTATCCACCAGTTGTTCCACCAAGATTTCGACCGACAGTATATCCGCCGACACCACCTAAACCGCCACCAATAGCTGCTTCAGTACGTGTGCGTTTGCTACTCGCTGCTGCCGCACCCCCTGCGCCACCGATAGCCGAACCAATCATTGCGCCATTATGTCCACCGACTTGTTGACCAAGTGCAGTACCAACTACGCTACCCAATGCAGAGGTCGCTGCTACACGTGTGCCATTGTCTGCATGAGTGACGCTCAGAAGTGAAGATGTTGCTAAAAGGGTAGTACCCAATATCAGATTAAATTTCATTGTTGCCTCCAAGATTCCAAAATATTGCTTTGTTTTTCATGATTGCAAATGTAACAAAGTTTGAGTGGTGAAATATGGAGAGGGGAATTTTAATTATTAGGTTTTGGTGGTGGGATTGTAACTGTTGTGTTTCAAGATTAATTTAAAAAGATAAAGCAGTTGTAGTTGATGGATGAAACTATGAGTGTGTTCACAATTTAGTGAAACTGAATTTTGAGTTATAAAAGGTAAGCTGTATGTTGAGAACAAGGTGCCTTACCTGAAATGTTAAGCATTCTCTTTTTGTGCCAAAACTTCGCGATGTAATTGGTTAATGTGTTCGACAGCTAGATTTCCTCGAGCAGTATTAGGTAAAATTATTTCACTGGTTTTTGTGAATCTGTGTCCAATACGGATGGTATAAGACCTTAATGCCCAACTTAAAAAACCAGTGAGATAAACAGCGTCTTCTAGGTCTCGCCACTTAACGCCGCTCACACCTTTTGACCAAGGGAGAATTCCTCTATAAACCCAAACCCCATCGTCATCTGTGTATAGCGTAATACTACGGATGCTTAAAAATTGAAATGTAACTAGCACGATAGCGATCAGTGAAACGATAATTCCAGCTATTTTGTAAGTGTTTGCAAATAGAGCCACACCGATTGAGAAAATAATAAGAAAAATGATAATTGGGCTAACATACGCAATCCATGACATTGCAAAACTGGCGTGGAAGTTTTGTGGCTTTTGCGATGACTCCATTTAAATCTCACTAGGTTGGTAAATTTACAACATTGGACTTAATCATACATTAATATAATAATAACAAAGAATCTTTTACTCAAATGGCTCATCCCGCTGTGTCGAATCTTCCAGTTTTATACGGCGTGGATTCATTTCAGTTTGGAGTCGTAAATAATTTAAATCTCGAATGTTTTTTTGTGCGGCGACCACACCAAATAAACTCAATAAAAACGACATCACATAAAAGCCTTTTTCACTCATCGTCATGTCAGCATTCCACAAACTAATCAGCAACAGCACAATACACACCGCCATTGATGCCCAACACAAACCATAATAAATCGCCGTGACTGGAATTTCCTCCAGTTGATCTCGCACCGCTTTTTGCAAAGAAGCGGCAGAAAACAGCCCGTATACCAAGACCACAAAATAAAAACCTTTTTCATGCAGC
>DAOMAH010000302.1:0-2494 GCA_035426725.1 Acinetobacter sp. | reverse complement strand
AAGCGGCAATTTCACGTTTACCTACAGGTCAAGCAATTGCTTTGGTGGTCAATGCGAAAGGTGTGGTTGAGTCACGTCCAATCACAACAACTGGCGTGAAAGGACAAGACTGGATTGTCACTGACGGATTACAAGTCGGTGACAAAGTGATTGTCGAGGGCGTTGCGAAAGTGAAAGAAGGGCAAGAAGTGTCTGCGAAGCCTTATCAGCCTCAAGCACAGAAACAAGCGCCTCAAGCAGCAAAACAACCACCTTCAGCCGATGCTCCAAAAGCTGAACAAAAAACTACTTCACAAGTTTAAGGAGTAGATTGAATGGCTTCATTTTTTATTCATCGCCCTATTTTTGCATGGGTGATTGCATTGGTGATTATGTTGGCGGGTATTCTCTCGATCAGCAAAATGCCAATTGCACAATATCCAACGGTTGCACCGCCGACCATAACCATTGCTGCAGTTTATCCGGGTGCATCTGCAAAAACGGTTGAAGACACCGTAACCCAAATTATTGAACAGCAAATGAATGGTCTAGATGGTTTGCGCTATATCACATCGAATAGCGCAGGCAATGGTATGGCCAATATTGAGCTGCACTTTGAGCAAGGGATTGACCCAAACATTGCGCAAGTCCAAGTGCAAAACAAATTGCAATCGGCAACCGCATTGTTACCCGCAGACGTGCAACGTCAAGGCGTAAAGGTGTCTAAGTCTGGTGCGAGCTTCTTGCAAGTGGTCGCCTTTTATTCGCCAGATAATGCCCTTTCCGATGCCGACATTAAAGATTATGTGAATTCAAACATTTCTGAATCGTTAAGTCGTGTGCAAGGTGTGGGTGAAATTCAAGTCTTTGGTGGCTCTTATGCCATGCGAATTTGGTTAGACCCTTCAAAGTTAAGCAGTTACAACCTAACACCAAGTGACGTAGCCACAGCAATTCGTGCACAAAATGCACAAGTTGCAGTGGGTCAGTTGGGTGGTGCGCCTGCGGCAAAAGGTCAAATGCTAAATGCGACTGTCAATGCGCAAAGCTTGCTACAAACCCCTGAGCAATTTAAAAAAATCTTCCTGAAAAATACGGCTTCTGGCGCTCAGGTACGTTTAAGTGACGTGGCGCGTGTGGAACTCGGTTCAGATAACTATCAAATTAATACTCAATTTATTGGTAAACCTACTGCGGGTATTGCAATTCGTTTAGCCACGGGTGCGAATGCACTTGATACGGCTGCTGCGGTTGAAAAACGTTTAGAAGAATTACGCCTTAGCTACCCTGCTGGAATGAAAGATAAGCTGGCGTTTGATACTACGCCGTTTATTAAACTTTCAATCGAAAGCGTCGTACACACTTTAATCGAAGCGATTGTGCTGGTATTTATCGTCATGTTCCTGTTTTTACAGAACTGGCGTGCCACCATTATCCCAACCCTCGCCGTGCCTGTCGTGGTACTAGGAACATTTGGGGTCATTAACATTTTCGGTTTCTCGATTAATACCCTCACCATGTTTGCGATGGTACTTGCGATTGGTCTATTGGTTGATGATGCCATTGTGGTGGTTGAAAACGTTGAACGGGTCATGGCTGAAGAACACGACACACCTCAACGCGCCACCGAAAAATCCATGAAACAAATTTCAGGGGCGTTAATCGGGATTACCAGCGTACTGAGCGCGGTATTTATTCCTATGGCGTTCTTTAGTGGCACAACTGGAGTAATTTACCGTCAGTTCTCCATTACTTTAGTCACGGCGATGGTGTTGTCTTTAGTGGTGGCATTAACGTTCACCCCTGCACTGTGTGCGACTATTTTAAGACAACATGATCCAAATAAAGAGCACGGCAACTCGATTCCTGCTCGTTTCTTTAGATGGTTTAACCACAGTTTTGAACGCGTGTCACATGGCTACCAACGCGGTGTCAACCGTATGATTCACCACAAGGTTTTCTCTGGTGTTTTATATGCAATTGTCATTGCAGTGCTGGCATTTTTATTTCCAAAACTGCCGTCAGCGTTCTTACCCGATGAAGATCAGGGCGTAATCTTGACACTGGTTCAACTTCCACCGAATGCGACGCTCAGCCGTACCGATGAAGTTTTAGACACTATGACTCACTACTTCATGGAAAATGAAAAAAGTACCGTTGAATCTATTTTTACAGTATCTGGTTTCTCTTTCACGGGTATGGGGCAAAACGCAGGTCTAGCTTTCGTTAAGCTGAAGGACTGGAAAGATCGCACCAGCGCGGAATCACAAATTGGTGCCATTATCCAACGCGGTATGGCATTGAATATGATCGTGAAAGATGCGTCTTATATTATGCCATTACAGCTTCCTGCGATGCCTGAATTGGGTGTAACTGCAGGCTTTAACTTGCAATTAAAAGATGTCAGCGGTCAAGGTCATGAAAAGTTAATTGCTGCACGTAATGCGGTGTTAGGCATGGCAGCGCAAGACAAACGCTTTTTGGGCGTGCGTCCGAATGGTCAGGAAGATACTCC
>DAOMAH010000301.1:0-2500 GCA_035426725.1 Acinetobacter sp. | reverse complement strand
CGTTCTACAATTTGTGGTGTACCTTGCTCGTCTAGGCAGCTAATCAATGCTTCACCAACGGCAAGCTCAGTTATAGCCTCATCCACTTTAAAATTAGGGTTGGCTCGGAAGGTATCCGCTGCGGTTTTCACTGCTTTTTGATCTTTCGGGGTGAAAGCACGTAAAGCATGCTGTACACGGTTACCGAGTTGCCCTAAGACGCTTTCAGGTAAATCCAGTGGATTTTGGGTAATGAAATAAATTCCCACACCTTTAGAACGAATTAAACGTACCACTTGTTCAATTTTTTCTTGCAAGGCTTCGCTGGCATTAGCAAACAGTAAATGTGCTTCATCGAAGAAAAATACCAGTTTCGGTTTTTCCATATCGCCAACTTCAGGCAATTGTTCAAACAGTTCTGACAACATCCACAGCAGGAATGTCGCATACAGTTTTGGCGTATTCATCAACTTATCAGCTGCCAATAGGTTGATATACCCTTGACCTTTGCTATCGGTTTGAATGAAATCCAAAATATTCAAACTTGGCTCACCGAAGAATTGCTCGCCGCCTTGATCTGCCAAAGCCAGTAAATTACGTTGTATCGCTCCAATACTGGCTGGCGAGAGGTTACCGTATTCTGCTTTGAGTTCGGCGGCATTTTCGCTGACATAGGTCAGCATGGCTTTCAAATCTTTAAAATCAATCAGCAGTAAACCTTGGTCATCGGCAATACGGAACACCGCTGAAAGGACACCCTCTTGGGTATCATTCAAATTCAGCATTTGTGCCAAAAGTAACGGTCCAATTTCAGAAATCGTGGTGCGAATAGGGTGACCTTGTTGCCCGAATAAGTCCCAAAAAATGACAGGAGCAGCAGCAAAAGGAACTGCATCGAGCTGTAGCGATTTTAAACGGTCATCAAACTTAGGGCTGCTACTGCCTGCTTTGGCTAAACTGGATACATCGCCTTTGGCATCGGCAAGAAAGACAGGCACGCCCAATCGTGAGAAGCTCTCAGCGAGAACCTTCAGTGTCACGGTTTTTCCTGTACCTGTTGCCCCTGCAATTAAGCCATGACGGTTGGCAAATTGTGAATGTAAAACGATATCTTGAGTTGTATCTGTGGTTTTTTTTGCAATAACGATGGGCGTACTCATTGTTCACCTGTTTTTAATGTCATGTTGACTGTTTTTAACGCATTTTGGATATCTTGAATTAAATCATCAGGATGTTCTAGTCCTATGCAGAAGCGAACCAATAAACCTTGTTGTAAATGTGTATTTTCCAGTGCTCGCATCTGTTTGAGATCATAAAGCATCACCAGACTGACAGGGCCACCCCAACTAAAGCCGAGTTTAAATAATTTTAAACTGTCGCAGAATTGTCGAATTGCAGTCAAATCATATTCCGCTTTGAAAATCACACTGACCAAACCTGCACTTTTACCCGTGGTACAGATTTCTTGCCAAAATTGATGACCTACGCCATCAGGATGACTTGGATGCAGCACTTGGTTGAATTGCGGTTGCTGTTTTAGCCAATTGAGTAGCGTGATTGCACTTTGCGATTGCTGCTCATAGCGTAAAGACATATGCGCTAAACTACGTTGGACTTGCGCAGTATCATCCCCTGAAACACATATGCCTTGTAGGGCATGCATTCGATACAGTTGATGATGCAAATGTTGATCACGTGTCACGACTGAACCCATTAAAATATCGCCGCCCCCGCTTGGATATTTGGTCAGCGCATGTACTGTCATATCTACAGCCAAATGCTCATCCGAGAAATCAAAGGCATTAAACGCCAATCCTGCTCCCCATGTATTATCCAAAGCGGTGAGCACATTGGCTTGTCGAGCTTTTTTCACTATTTTTTTTAAGTCGGGGAATTCTAAAGTGACAGAACCTGCCGCTTCGAGCCAAATCAGCTTGGCTTTTTCTGAAGGCTGAAAGCTGTCTGCATCAACTGGATTGTAAATTTTAAGCAGAATGCCATAACGCTCTTGCAGATTCTTCAGGTGCTCTAAATTTGGGCCATAGCTGTTGTCTGCAATCCACACTTCATCACCTGACTTTAAAAAGGTGCTATTGACCAAATTAATGGCCGATAAACCACTCGGTGCAAGCAGGCAATTTGTTCCACCTTCCAGTTGGGCGATATTATCACCCAGCGTAAAAGTTGTTGGTGTGCCATGCGTACCATAACTATAGTCGTATGCATCGCTCCAATGGCGATCAAAAAGGTGCGCCGTAGAGTTAAAAATAATCGTAGATGCACGAAATAGGGGAGGTTGGATCGTTTCGATATATTGTGGGGCATGGCGTGGTGCATGAATTAAATCAGTTTGAGCATGATGATGTTCAGTCATGGGGCAAAATCAAAAGAATATAATGACTTAAGTTAAAAGATAATCAGGAATACTGCCAGTAATTTGCGTGTTTTGTACAGAAACGGTACAGATGAAATTAAACGGAGAACATTGGCTTTATTCTTGCAAATCAACCTGATGATTCTA
>DAOMAH010000300.1:0-2517 GCA_035426725.1 Acinetobacter sp. | reverse complement strand
CATACCATTGAGCAGTCATATTGAAATACGAATAATGAAAATATAAACGGAAATAATTCTTTCTCACCTGCGAAAATAATTCTTTTAAGGTAGCTGGTTCAGCTCTTTCAGCATGATCCTCACCATAGACCAATTCTTTACGATACGCCGCTTCAACCCTTTGGTTATTAAACTGCAATCCAGGGAGTTTCACACCAACTGCCATCAGTAGCAACGTCCCAAAAACTGACCAACCAATTGCCGCCCAAACCAAGGAGTGTTGTACTTCGCCAAAAATGGGTACAACAGGCACGTGTTTAGACAATTGATACAATAACGGTAGAAATGCAATCAGCGTCATAATCGCTCTAACCAATTCCACCCCTAAGTCTTCCATAATGGTGGAAAAACGCATGGTGTCCTCTTGAACACGCTGCGATGCACCTTCTACATGACGCAATTTTTCCCAATGCATCACATAATATTCATTCATCGCCGTACGCCACCGAAACACATAGTGACTGGTGAAAAATACATTAATAATGGCTAATGTCACCGCCACCATGGCGATTGACAAGAAAATAGCGGCTTCTTTATATAGGTCTACAATGTCGCCACCATTGGTCAGCATTTTTTGGACGAGATCCCAAAATGGTACGTACCATGCATTAATCGCAACGTTGACCTGTACGGCAAACCAAATATTAAATAAGATAAAGGCCGAGCCCAGAATTGACCAGTTCTGCCATTTGTTATCTGAATAATATCGCCAAAATCCTGCAAATAGTGCAGTTGCCGCTAAAAACCACAGATAAAACCAAATAAAACTTACCGACCAAAATCGACTTACATCAACGGGCAGTTCTGCATCAGCATAGCCTTTGGCAAAGCCTAAATACTCTCCCCATGTGCTGCCACCTGTGTACCAAAGCAACATATTAATGGCAAGCCACACAAGTACTGAAATAAAAAACCAACGAGGGTTTGGAAAAAATGACTTAAACATTGAGCTTACAAATCCTTGTTATATTGCCTGAACGACTATGCATGATCTTCTCATTTCAAGCTTAAAATTTGCGAATAAAAAATGAGTGAATACACGTTATTTACCTGTTTTTTCAATTTTTTCATAGTAATTTGTGCAACTTTTACAATTTGAGCAAATTACCCTGCAAAGTGACAGTGATGTTTGCCATCTTCTCAGGGCCATGAAGGCGTTAAAGCGAATTATTCACAGCCACATCTTGCTTGGTTATTGACATGCTTTTGATTTTGTTTTCAATCGCTAATTGCAAATCGGCGACTTTCTCATTAGCAGCATCAACACCTGCTTGAATTGCCATTTCACGACCCGTGACATCAAATATATGCGCCTTTTCTTTTAAGTCGGGTTGAATCACAATATCTGCATTTTTCAATTCTTCTTCGGCTAATCGTCCCTGCATGATATTGATATTTTGGTTAAATAAACCCCATACATTTGAGGTTTCGGTATGAATCGGTTGAGCCAAAATATCCACCGCAATGACAATATCTGCACCTAAATCACGTGCAACCTGAACTGGAACAGGACTCACTAAACCCCCATCGACGTATTCCGTGTCGCCTATTTTTGTTGGAACAAACATACTCGGAATTGCCGTTGACGCTCGTACCGCTTGACCTGTATTACCATAATTAAATACGGTTTTTTCGCCATTTTTAAGCTCGGTCGCCACAACATACATTGGAATTTTGAGATTCTGTAAGGGCGTATTATTTACTTGGCGATTAATATAATTTTCGACTTTTTGACCATTAAAAAAACCCTTCAAACTAACATCCACATCTCGTACGTCATTAGGTTTCAGGTTTAAGGCAATGTCATGTAATTCAGCCGCAGTTTTCCCACTGGCATAAATTGACCCGACGATACTACCTGCACTGGTTCCCACAATAAAATCAGGATGAATGCCCTGTTTTTCCAAAACTTCAATCACACCAATATGCGCATAACCACGCGCGCCACCACTCCCAAGCACCAACGCCACCACAGGCCGCTTTTGTTGCTTAATCGCCACAAAAGGTTGCTTAACTACACGTGTTTGAGCATCTTCAATCGTAGATTTTAAATGCGCGGTGGTTTGACAACCTGCCAAAGCCATCATCGAAGCTCCAATCACCCATAATTTAAGCTGTTTCATGCGCCGTTTGCCGCCTCTGTGGTTTTTGCGGTTTGCATTCTAGCCTGTGTTTGCCTATTGCTTTGTTGCAGTTTTTTGGGTGGATTGTAGAGCGATTGAATCGAAATGATCTCTATCCCTCCACAATCAATTCTGTTTTTTGAATAGGCAAATAATGTTTCAAACCACCATTATGTTTTATAGTTGATGCAAGATAAAAAACAGCATTGAGTTTTAAGCATGAATCAAGAACAAGTCCGCTATGTCGATGATGCGATTTGCTCACGTCATTCAGTCCGTGCCTTTTTAGATACACCTATTGAAACACAAGTGATTAAAGATATTTTGGCTGTCGCAAGTCGTGCACCGTCTGGAA
>DAOMAH010000299.1:0-2543 GCA_035426725.1 Acinetobacter sp. | reverse complement strand
TCATCAATCATTAGTCCAGCGTACAAGAACCCTGTATAGACATGACCATCCGCCGCCATACCGTCTACGGTTGGGCGCATGACTTCATTCATCGCACGTTCAAATACTTCATTTGTTACTACGGGAGCAGGAGAGTAAGCCCCCATGCCACCTGTATTTGGACCTTGATCACCTTCAAAAATGCGTTTGTGATCTTGTGAGGTCGCCATTGGTAGAATGTTATTGCCATCAATCATACAAATGAAAGAGGCTTCTTCACCAGCAAGAAATTCTTCGATCACTACACGCGAACCTGCATCACCAAATTTGTTGCCTGCCAACATGTCATCAATTGCATCAAATGCTTCTTGATTGGTCATAGCGACAATCACGCCTTTACCAGCAGCTAAGCCATCGGCTTTAATGACAATTGGCGCACCATTTTTTTCGACAAAAGCTTTGGCTGCATCTACTTCGGTAAAGACATCGTAAAATGCAGTAGGAATATTGTGGCGTTTCAAGAAATGTTTGGCGAAAGCTTTAGAGCCTTCTAGCTGTGCTGCAAATTGGGTAGGCCCCCAAATTTTAAGTTCAGCAGCTCGACACGCATCGACCACGCCATTAACCAGTGGGGCTTCTGGACCAACGATAATTAAATCAACGGCATTGTTTTTTGCAAAGTCAATAATGGCAGTATTGTCTAAAATATTCAGCGCAACATTTTCGCATTTATGTTCAGTGGCTGAACCTGCATTGCCTGGTGCGACAAATACTTTTGCAACTTTTTCATCTTGCGCGATTTTCCATGCCAACGCATGTTCACGACCACCATTACCCAAAACTAAAATATTCATTATTTAAATCCTTTAGAAATAGAATCCCCCTAAATCCCCCTTTATAAAAGGGGGACTCCCTTCGTTCTACTATGATATAGAAAACCCTCCTTTATGAAAGGAGGGCTAGGGAGGATTTAAAAATTAATTAGTGACGGAAATGACGCATGCCCGTAAAGACCATCGCAATGCCAGCTTCATCAGCCGCAGCAATGGTTTCTTCATCACGCATAGAACCGCCTGGTTGGATAATGCATTTAATACCAGCTTTTGCTGCATTATCAATGCCATCACGGAAAGGGAAGAATGCATCAGAAGCCATCACGGCACCTTCAACTACCAAACCTGCATGTTCAGCTTTGATCGCAGCAATACGTGCAGAGTTGACACGGCTCATTTGACCTGCACCCACACCAATTGTTTGACGGTTTTTGGCATAAACAATTGCATTTGACTTCACGTATTTTGCAACTTTCCAAGCAAAAATTAAATCATCAATCTCTTGTTCAGTTGGTGCGCGTTTAGTCACGACTTTTAAGTCATCTTTGGTGATCATGCCTAAGTCTTGGTCTTGAACCAATAGACCGCCATTAACACGTTTATAGTCAAGTTGAGTTTGACGTGCATCAATTGCAGGTAATTCGCCACAAACAAGAACACGGACGTTTTTCTTAGCACCAGTGATTTCCAATACGCCGTCGGCGATACTTGGAGCAATAATTACTTCAACAAATTGACGATCAACAATTGCTTGTGCAGTCGCAACGTCCAATTCACGGTTGAACGCAATGATGCCACCAAATGCTGACTCAGGATCAGTCGCATAAGCAAGATCATACGCCGCTTGAATACCGTCCAATGAAACTGCAACGCCACATGGATTGGCATGTTTAACAATCACACAGGCAGGTTTAGCAAATGATTTCACACATTCAAGTGCCGCATCTGTATCTGCAATATTGTTATAAGACAATTCTTTACCTTGAAGTTGTTTCGCTGTGGAAACAGATGCTTCAGTTGCTGTCGATTCAATATAAAATGCGGCAGATTGATGTGGATTTTCACCATAACGTAAGTCTTGAGCTTTATTCAATTGCGTGTTGAAAGTACGTGCAAATTGATCAGCTTGACCTTCTTCTTTGCCTACGCGTGCACCTAGGTAAGACGCAATCATGCCATCGTATTGAGCTGTATGTTCAAATGCTTTAACTGCTAAATCAAAACGAGTTGCATAAGACAAAGCACCGTCAGCTTGAAGCTCGGAAATCACAATATTGTAGTCAGTTGCATTTACAACGATGCCCACTGATGCATGATTTTTCGCATCAGCACGAACCATCGTCGGCCCACCAATGTCGATGTTTTCAATGGCATCTGCAAGCGAGCAGTTCGGTTTTGCAACAGTCGCTGCGAATGGATAAAGGTTAACAACAACTAAATCGATTGCATCGATATTGTGTTCCGCCATTACCGCTTCGTCCAAACCACGACGCGCTAAAATACCGCCATGAATTTTGGGATGTAATGTTTTGACACGACCGTCCATCATTTCAGGGAAACCAGTGTGTTCAGACACTTCTACCACAGCCACATTGTTGTCTTTAAGCAACTTATAAGTGCCACCAGTAGATAGAAGCTCTACGCCTAGCGCTGCAAGATTTTGAGCAAATTCAACAATTCCAGTTTTGTCTGAAACGGAAATTAAAGCACGTTTGATCGTCATGATTTTTC
>DAOMAH010000298.1:0-2569 GCA_035426725.1 Acinetobacter sp. | reverse complement strand
AATTTCAATCCGTAAAGCTGAACAATCTGCTGAGATTGCGTCTCAAGAAGCAGGCAAAAAACGTGAAGCAGAAGAAGCTCAAATTGCCGCTGAGCGTGAAGTTGAACTCAAACGCATTGCTTCTGCACGTGATGTTGAGAATGAAAATATTCAAAAAGCACAATTGATTCAAAAAGCGCAAGTCGAACAAAAGAAAACCATTGAACTTGCTGAACAAGATCGTGCTATTGCGATTGCAGAAAAATCTCGTGCTGAATCGGAAGCCAAAGCTTTAGCAGATAAAGCCCGTGCCGAAGCAGTTAAAGCGGAAGAAGAAGTTGTGACAGTACGTGAAACACAACGTGCAGAACGTCAAAAGGCGGTTGAACTGGTTGCTGCTAAGCAGACGGCAGAGAAAGAAGCCATTGCGATTACGGTTGCTGCAGATGCAGGTAAAAAAGCGGCGGCTGATGAAGCAGAAGCTGTACGTATTGCTGCTGAAGCCGATGCTGAAAAAATCCGTTACGTGCAAAAGGTGAAGCAGATGCAAAAATTTTGTTTGCTCAAGCTTTAGAGAAGCAATATCAAGTTGACGCAGAAGGTGCTCGTGCAGTCAATGAAGCAGCCAATACCCTGTCCGCAGAACAAGTGGAAATGCAAATCCGTTTAGCATTGCTTAAACATTTGCCTGAAATTATCCGTGAAAGCGTGAAACCAATGGAAAATATTGATGACATCAAGATTTTGCAGGTGAATGGTTTAAACAGTTTTTCAGGTGGTTCTGCATCTAGTGACGCTGTAGAAAATTCTCAAGCATCTTTGTCTGATCAGGTTGTGAATAGTGCCCTACGCTATCGTTCACAAGCACCTTTGATTGATAGCTTAATGAATGAATTAGGCTTACAAGGTGGTGATATCAATGGTTTGACTCAAGGGTTGAAACCAAAAGCTGAGTAAATTTTTACGCACCTTTTATAGTAGTTTTATATCAATGTCGACCGAAATACTAAATGTTCGGTCGACATTTTTTATATTGTGTTACTCATTCGCATACTGAAAGTCAGTAACTGAATGATAAATTCATTGTAAAGTACGCTGACCTCATCACTCATTTAATCTATTGGTACGCCTATAGCGTATCCATCTGTACTCCATTTTTCGCTTGACGCTTAGCTACCAAGCTAATGGAACTAAACATCCATAGCAAAATTAAAACTGAGACTTTCCTCAGAACCATCAAAAATAATCAAGTAATTGTCTGAGTCCCAATAAAGTACGAAGTTATATCATCCACTTGGCTTAATGACTTCTTTACTCAAAATTCGTAACAATGGCTCTGCTTGAGATAACATTCTTCTTGCTTCTTTATAACTAGAAAGAGCTTCTTGAAAATTTTCTTTATTATCTACCATAGCCAAAGAGAAGAACATTGTGCCTGTGGTTGTTGCAAGAGGCACTCCTGTCGATACCTTCTTATTTCGGATTTGTATAGTGTCCATTATTATTTTTTGCATCTCATCCTCAAGGTCACTACTCATCAGTTTGGTAATATTCAATATTTCTTGATAAACTAGCTCACCAAGCTCAAGTACTTCTTGTGGCGTTGGAATATAACCTTGATGTATAACTCTATTTCTAAGCTCTGGTATTTTTTTATTGAGTGAGTAACTTTTACCAAATACAATTAAATACAGAAATAAAAAGCCACCTATTTGGCGTTCTGACTGCTTAGAAACTTGCCTGTATGTTTCCGCGAGAGCCTCTTTAGAAATATTACTTTTTTTGCAAAAAACATTGATTGCAAATTCAAAAAAACGCTCATATGCCGATGAAAGGCTAGATGCCGCTTCAAGAGTATAACCCTCGATTAAAGCATTCGCCGCAGACTCAAGCAGCACCTCAAATTTTTGACTTTGCAGTAAAATTGCTGACTTATGCCCCCTAGAACACTCAATGAATGCTAGTGCTTCTTCATAATAATCAGCAATGATCGGCTCAAATGAAGGATGACCTAGTTCTTTTTGACACTCCATGCACATCGTAAATACTTTCATTGAAATACCAACTTTCCTTAAAGCACTTAAATACAGTTGTACAGTAAATTGCCATAAAACTTTTCAATAAAAAACCCCAATATCTCTATTGGGGTTTTCAGATTTAAACTTAGCGTATTACGCTAAACCTTTCTCTTTTAAAACTTGCAACATAGTAGAACCAAGCTCAGCTGGGCTACGCGTGTAAGCCATTCCCGCTCTTTCAAATGCAGCGAATTTCTCTTCAGCAGTACCTTTACCACCTGAAATGATCGCACCCGCATGCCCCATACGCTTACCTTTCGGTGCAGTTACACCAGCGATGTAACCGACGACAGGCTTAGTCACGTTCGATTTAATGAATTCGGCCGCTTCTTCTTCCGCTGTACCACCGATCTCACCGATCATAATAATTGCATCTGTATCAGGATCATCTTGGAATAATTGAAGCGCTTCAATCTGATTCATACCCGGAATTGGGTCACCACCAATACCGATACAAGTAGATTGACCTAAACCAAGTTTAGTTGTTTGAGCAACAGCTTCATAAGTCAATG
>DAOMAH010000297.1:0-2587 GCA_035426725.1 Acinetobacter sp. | reverse complement strand
GTTTGTAGTTGATTCACCCCACCAAACGCCACTTGTTCCAATTTTACACCGTGCTGCTGCATTTGTTCCGTACTTAGACTGAGACTTTCTTTAGTGCCGTGTTCTTCTTCATTTCCTGCATGTACCTCTTTTTCACTTTCCTGATGGGTATGCTCTTGCTCCGCATGTTCTGAATGTCCAGCCGTTTTGTTGTTCCACAATAATCCAGCCGCCAAAAGCATCGTGATCACAACAATGAGGAAGATCCAAAGCCATTGAGAATGTGGTTTATGTTTAATATTCATCGCCTTATTCTCCGACTTGGTTCGGGAAAGCATTTGCTTGTTGCCACATGCGTTGATTGAGTTGCAGCAAAGCATCTTTTGCGGTGATCTGATCGACTGACAAACCCATACCTGCACTTTGCACCTCAATACTCAACTGCCATGCTTGCTTGAGCAGTTGTACTTTGCGCAAACGCACTTCTTGTAACTGACTAGTCGCCTGTTGCACATCCGTTACTGCAAATTTGCCTAAGCGAAAACCTTGTAAGATTTTTTGCTGAACTTGAATCGCCAATGGAATTTGCTGAGTATTTAATTGTTGAAATTGCGCTTGCAAACCTTTCAGTTCAGCGATTCGAACATCAATATCCAACTGATTTTGCTGACGATAAAAACGTTGTTGTTGCTGAATCAGCGTTTGTTTGGCTGCTGCGATCTGAATGCCATATTTTTGTGAATTAAAAATATTGAGTGGAATCGCAACACCCACGCGGATTTGATTTTCACTGTTTTGATCTGCCGATTGAGTCCGATTGATACCTAAAGTTAGCGTCGGTTGTGGACGTGACTGTGCTTTGAGCTGTTCAATTTGTGCCTGCTGACGCTGCGTATCTAATTGCAGACCACGTTCAAATAAATTTTTGTTTTGCTCAGGTAGGGTTTGAATCCGTACTGCCTGTGTCCATAACTCAGTGGGATTGGGCGAAATCGCAAATGAATAATTACTTTCACCCCATAAGCTGGCTAATTTTTGTTGCGCGACTTGCAGTTGTAAATCGGCTTGCTGTTCAATGCGCTGATTTTCGAGATGAGCGATGCGCACTCTATCAACATCGACTTGGGCAATACTACCCGCCTGATAACGCTTTTCCGATGCATCCAAGTTCTGTTGGCTAACTTGTCGCTGTTCTACAATGACCGATTTTTCCAGTTGCAATAATGCCACTTGTGACCAAAGATACTGCACGATTAACTCAAGCTCGGCATCATAACGTTGTTGATCTAAACCCAATTGATCAAAAGAAAGTTCAGCGACTTTTTGATTCGCTCGACGCTGTCCAAACACATCTAAAGGCTGAGAGATTCCAATCGCCAACTCCTTAGATTGATCGCTCTGTAAGCCAGTTTGTTCAACCGACAATGTTGGATTCACCCACAAAGCACTTTGCTTCAGTTGCGCATTTGCCATCTGTTGCTGGGTTTTCCAACTCGACTGTAGATTTTGATAAGCGCGAACTTGGTTTAAGGCTTGTTCAAAATTCACATTGCGCTGTGCAGTATCCAACGATGACTGATTGAGATTGGATGAATATTCTGCCGCTATGGATGGACTCAAAACCATCACAGATAAAGCCATACCCAAGACTGACCATTTAAACGGCAATGCATGAGTATGATTTTTTAGCGCATGCTTTTGAACGGTATGCATCTGATGCATACCAATACGCTGAATTAAATTAAAAGACATAAAAAGCCCCGCAAATAAGATAAAGTTGCGGTGGGCTATTTTTCGGCTACCCCACCTATAGCGGGGTCAATACAGGCGGCGGATTGACTCTTGATAGATGCGGAGATCGGTAAGAATTTGACCAATAATATTTCTGTTGTAACTTTAATGTTTGCAAAATAGGTTCAGCAAGCTGTTGCTGCGCTTCCATCACGATAATATGGAAACATGAGGGTAAATGATCATGGTGATCTTGCAAATTAAAGGTCGTCGATTGATCAAGCGTCGTCGAGACAGCATCATCGGCATGTGTGGCGCACGCTGTATTTTCTAAATTATGATGCCCGAAATGATGAGAACTGCTTGTATTTTCATGCACACAATAAGCTGCTGCCACATTCCAAAGACTTTGGAATGTGAACAAACTGAGCAATAGTGTCATTAATACAGCAGAACGGCGCACGTTTTACTATCCTAAAATTTGTCTCACTATAACAAGCAAGTTGTACGTAATAAAATTACATAGAACATATCTCGATTTGAAGTTACAAAAAAACCAGCTCGAAAGCTGGTCTTTTAAACGACGGGTAATTAACCCGTAATTTTTTTATATTTAGAACGTTTGCTCGCTGCCGCATCCCCTAAACGTGACTGACGATACGCTTCGTATTCTGCATAGTTACCTGTGTAGAATTCTGGCTGTTCATTTTCAAATGACAATATATGCGTCGCAATACGGTCAAGGAACCAACGGTCATGCGATACCACCATCACTGTACCTGGGAACACTAAAATCGCATCCTCAAGCGCACGCAAAGTTTCGATATCCAAGTCGTTTGATGGTTCATCCAGTAAGATTACGTTTGCACCTAACTGT
>DAOMAH010000296.1:0-2588 GCA_035426725.1 Acinetobacter sp. | reverse complement strand
TCAACAAAAACAGGTTTTTGGCGAGAGACAGGACCAACCACAGTCGGCACACTCGCATCATAGCGATCACGAATTCTCACCGTTTCGCGTTTTTCAAAATCAACGCCGTTGAGGTGTTCAATAAACGTGGTCACAAAATGTTGGCGCGTTTGCTCACCATCACTGACAATATCGATGCCTGCTTGTTGTTGCTCTTGCAATGACAAACGCAAAGCATCCTGTTTGCCGTCAATGAGTTCGTCATCTTGTAATTTCCAAGGTGACCAAAGTTTCTCCGGCTCTGCCAGCCAAGACGGTTTCGGTAAACTGCCCGCAGTTGAAGTCGGTAATAATCTTTTCATGAATACACTTTCCATCATCAGAAATCTTCTATATTTCGGTTAATACCAATCTTTATAAATAAATTAATTTATCTCTGGACGAACATAGTTCGTCCCTACAGCTGTATCGTATTGATTTGTAAGGGTGAACTGTGTTCACCCGATACGATACGTTTTTTAATCTCATTTTATGGATGGGTATCATTAAGCAGCGTGGCTTTTATCAGAGCCATTTTTATCAGAGCAGTGATCAGAGTAGCTCGCAGCCCATTGCTCAAGAACCTCTTGGTATGGCTTGATAAATTGCTCTTCTACAAATTTTCCTTGCTCAATCGCCAGTCGGCCACGTTCTTCACGGTCATAAACAATACGAGTCAGTGAATAATCCTGCTGCTTTAAACTGGGTTGATACGATTTACCTGCTGTAGAATTTGCATTGTAAATTTCAGGTCGATAAATTTTTTGAAATGATTCCATCGTGCTGATGGTGCTGATCAGCTCAAGATTGGTGTAATCCGCCAGCAAATCACCAGCAAAATAAAACGCCAAAGGGGCAACACTATTCGTAGGCATGAAATAGCGAACCTTTAAGCCCATTTTATGGAAATATTCATCGGTGAGAGAATATTGATCTTGTAGGTATTCAACCCCTAATACAGGATGCAGGTTTTCTGTCCGCTGATAGGTTCTGCTGCTTGAAACACTTAAGCAGATCACAGGTTGTTTATTAAAATTATTTTTATAAGTGTCAGAGTTTACGAAACTTTTAAAGAGTTTTCCGTGCAGCTCACCATAATTTTCTGGCGTGCTAAATTTGGCTTGATTCTTATTATGTTCAAGCAGCAATACGCTAAAATCATAATCGCGCACATACGAGGAAAAGTTGTTCCCAACAATCCCCGCAATGCGTTCGTTTGTGTTGAGATCAACAATATTCGTTTTCAAGATTTCTATTAAAGGTAAGCCCTTCGTGCTGCTTTGCGCATCAATATTCAGTTCTACAGAAATGATTTCAAGCTCGACAGCATAACGATCTGCTGTAGGATTATCCCAATGCGCCAGATCATTGAAACGATTGTTAATCATCTTCAACGTATTGCGCAAATTCTCTTGGCGGCTCTCGCCTCTCGCCAAATTCGCAAAGTTGGTTGTGACGCGCGACTTCGCCGATGGCTGATAGTTTTCATCGAAACGAATACTCTTAATCGAAAATGTAAACTCATTACTCATGATGATCTTGCACCCTAATGTCTATGGGGTGATTTATACTTGATTGATCACATGAATAAAAATGATTTAGCCTCACGCCAAAATGAATAGAATTCATGATGGTGAGTTTTATTGAGTTTGAACATCAAAGGATGAATACACTTCATCATAAGCTGAGAAATTGTCAGCTTTTTAGGCTATTTAACTTGTCTAAATTTCAGAAGTATTCGTGCAGATTTTTAAATTATCGCAAATAAAAGCGTTAAAAAAGCCAATTGAAGAACATAAATCATGTATTTTTCTTAGAAAAATGAGTACGAAATTTAATATAAAATTTCGTACTCATTCATTACTTCTTAATTTTTGCTTATAGATTTAGCTCGTGCACTGTGCAGCTTTTTATAACTCTCAATCAAACGCAAATGTCGATCTAAGCCTTCCAATTTCATACTGGTTTCAGTTAAGCCATAAAAACGAATACTACCATCCATAGAGCCAATCACGGCATCCATGCGTTCATCGCCAAACATACGACGGAAATTCACTTCGTAATCGTTTAAATCAAGCTCATCTTCATCCAGTTCAATTTCAAGCACGACATTCAAACATTGATAAAATAAACCTCGTTCGACAGTATTGGTATTAAATTGAAGGAAGGTTTCAACCAATTCTTTGGCTTGCTCAAATTCTTGTAAAGTAATATAAATTAATAGCTTAAGCTCAAGAATAGTTAATTGACCCCACACAGTATTGTCATCAAACTCAATGCCGATTAGGGTTTTGATTTCCGTATAATCATCAACTTCAAGTTCTTCTAAACGCTCTACTAAAGCTTCGAGCTGATCATCATCTAAACGATGTAGATTCAAAATATCTTCACGGAATAATAAAGCTTTATTGGTATTATCTTCAATTAAATCTTCGACCAAATAAATTTCTGAATAATCAGGCACTAAGATACGGCAAGCGGTCGCACCAAAATGCTGATAGACCGCCATATACGCATCTTTGCCCATCTCTTCTAAAATGCCAAACAACGTTGCAGCTTCGGCTTGATTG
>DAOMAH010000295.1:0-2594 GCA_035426725.1 Acinetobacter sp. | reverse complement strand
AAAGGGCGTATCAAATTGCTGTTCGTGAGTTAAATACCACCCGTCCTTTATTGAATACGGGTGCCGTGTCTGAAATGGATATTTTACGTTTAGAGCGTGATGTGTCTAATGCAGATGGTGAACGTAAGCAAGCGGCGGCGAATCTTCGCGGATCACAATCCTCGATTGGAGAAGCACGGTCACGGACTTCGGAAGCTGCGGTCAGTTTAAAAAATCAATGGCGCAATGAATTGGCTGATGCTCAAGCACAGATGGTAAGTTTAAAAGAAAGCATTTCAGGCGTCGCCGATCGAGTCAAAACCACAGATATTCGTTCACCGACCAATGGTATCGTGCAGAAAATTTTCTTTAACACCATCGGTGGCGTTGTGAAACCAAGCGATCAAGTCGCGGAAATCGTACCTTTAGATGGTCAATTGATCGTGGAGGCGAAAATATCACCTAAAGATATTGCATTTGTGCGACCAGATTTGCCGGCTGTAATTAAATTTACCGCATACGATTTCTCGATTTATGGTGGAATGGATGCGAAGGTGAAACATATTAGCCCAGATACATTTACCGATGAAAAAGGCAATATGTTTTATATCGTGCGTGCAGTTACAGACAAGCCTACTTTTGGCAAAGGATTATCTGTGATTCCTGGGATGACCGTTCAATTGGATATTATGACGGGTAAGAAAACCAATCTTTCTTATCTACTAAAACCAATTCTTAAAGCAAAAAGTAATGCGTTAACCGAACGTTAATTCGATTAGAACATCTTAAATCCATAAAAATATCCCTCTTTTAAAAGAGGGATATTTAATTTTATCTGCTATATGATTTAGTTTTTTCCACTACCAAAATGTTGCATCCAGTACGTTCGGTGGGTTGTTTCATTTCGGATACACGAAATTGCATAATCCTTAAATTGCGGTTTCATTAAGTTATCGCAATGCCCTGGACTTAAGGACAGCCAATTTTCTAAAACTTGTTTAAGATTGCTTTGACCAGAGGCTAGATTTTCACCACCACCGCCTTTATATCCCGTTTGTTTAATCCGAAATCTAAGATTTTCTCCTCCGTGACCTACATGGCTGAGCAGCTGACGTTGAGAAATATCCTGTGCATGTGCAATTGAACTCGCTTGTAATTGATTGTTCCATCTGAGTGAATTAGTTGCTGAATAAGCTATTTTTCCGCATTGTTGCGGTTGATGCCGAATAACATTTATGGCATTTAAAACAGCTTGTTGATATTGCGGATTTTGAATGTCATCACAAGAAATATTTTCAAAAGATGCCAAAATTTGGTCAGGGGTATTTTGAGTCGGTAGCGTTGTTGAATTTTGTGTGATTTTGCCTAAATACTTTTGCGAAGGTTGTTGTTGTGGAGGACTCGAACAACTAGCAAGAAAAAAACACACTCCACATGTAAAAAAATGAAAAGCAAAGTTTTTCATTGTGAGCCTATTTTTAATTTTTAACTCTTAAAATTATAATCTAATCGTTGCGTACTGGATATGAAAATTCAGGAATCATCGCTTAGAAAAAAACAGCATAAGGGGCTTATGGAAGTTAAAGAGAGTTGTTGAGGAGTCGTTTAAGCAAATCAAGATATAAATTACCTTGTCGATGATTGAAGCGATATTCCGTTTCTTTAAGATGCAAATTAAATATCTTTTGTTAAAGCCATTAAACTTGATTAATCTCTTTTTAGTATAACCCCAAAATGATTCGACTCCGTAAATACGACGTTCACCGCAAGTAATTGTTTATCAGTAATAGCCGATCTATGCTGAGTTTTACCGACTTTGAGAATTCCACTAATTTGTCTGCCACATTAAATTGGCATAGTCCTAGCGCAATTGCATACCGAAGCACCTGAGATGCTTTACTCCTCATTCGCTTTGCTGAATCACTAAAGTAGTCAAATCGCCAATATGTTCCACCTTTTTTATCAAGTAAAAGATAGAGACCACCACCATCTGAAAGTTTTATAATTTTTTCAAAGTACTTCTTTTACATTGATATTGCTGACTTAATTTTTGAATCAGTCAGGTTTGCGATGAGTCTAGGCATTTTTACGGTATATTCCTTGGTTAAAGTGGAATGTACCGTAAAAAACTTGGATAACCTAAAACGTCTTCGGACGTGATCAGACAGTAAAACAATCTAAGCTATTAATTTATAATGTATTTCGTATTCGATCGGATGAGGTAAAACAATAAAATGGTGCGCTCGGCGGGACTCGAACCCACGCCACAGGCTTCGGAGACCTGTACTCTATCCAGTTGAGCTATAGCCGCATGCTCTAGAATGCGCACATCATAACAAAAAAAACTAAAAGATAAAGCAACTATATAGATAGTCTCAATTTTAGTGCTTACTGTTTATACAGTGTTCACATAATACAACGCAGTATTTCATTCATCGTCTTGGTTTCTGAGTCAAGATCACTCACAATATGCTTAATATTGAACAAGTGAGAAATACATGTCCGATGCATTAGTGCTCAAAGATTTGTCTAAAACCTATAAAAATGGGTTTCAGGCATTAAAAGGCGTAAATTTAACTGTACCCGAAGGTGAGTTTTATGCACTTTTAGGCCCA
>DAOMAH010000294.1:0-2594 GCA_035426725.1 Acinetobacter sp. | reverse complement strand
TGCCAAAAAACAGGGTACTTTTGCGTATTGTTGGTATTTTTGTTGGTATAAATGAAATCGTAAAACATAAAAGCCTTGCTGCATAGTGGTTACAGGCTTTAATTCGGTTGAGGGTCCCGCCACCATATTCAAAATCCCTCAAACAAATGTTTGGGGGATTTTTTTATGCCTAGAGATTTTCCCTTATGTTATTTTGCAAGACATACTCAAAAAGTTGAGGGCGTAGAAAAGCATGAAAGACTTATTTTCTGAACACAGTAGGCTTTATCAGCAAGCACGTCCGACCTACCCTCAAGCATTGATTGAAGAATTATTAGTCCATGTACCTTCGTATGAGCGAGCTTGGGATTGCGGTGCTGGTTCAGGACAGTTAACCCAGCTACTTGCACCTTATTTTCAAGAAATCATTGCTACCGATATTAGTCAAAACCAACTTGACCAAGCCCCTCGGTTTGCAAACGTGAACTATTTGCAACAGTCTGCAGAGCAAACCGATTTTCCAGCGCAAACCTTTGATTTGATCACGATTGCACAGGCGATTCATTGGTTTGATTTTGATAAATTTTATGCAGAAGTAAAGCGTACTTTGAAGCCTACAGGTATTTTTGCAGCGATTGGCTATGGACTGTTGAACGTGGATGATGTGGATTTGAATAATCGAATTGGGCACATCTATACCCAAACTTTAGATGGCTTTTGGGATGCCGAACGACGGTATGTCGATGAGCATTATCAAACTATTCCTTTTCCGTTTCAGGAAATCAGCATGCTTTCATTTAAGATTGAATTGACGTGGACGGGGCAACAGTTGTGGGACTATTTAAATACGTGGTCTGCAGTGAAACATTACCAAAAGCAACACAATATGAGTCCACTTGAAGGAATAAAAGACATTTTGCTCATGCAGGCAATGACGGTTTCATTTCCGATTTTGTTAAGGGTTGGGGAAATTCCAACTGCCTAAAGACAGCATAAAAAATAGAATGCATGGAAAATATATTTTTTCTAAGGGATAGTTATTAAGCTGAAGTTGGTGATCTAGATAAGATCCAAACTACTTAATTTTAATCAATTTTAGTGTTAATTTACCTTTAAACTGAGTGTTTCGAGGAATGAAATGAAAATAATACCATGTGTCATTTTGGCGGTGGTTTTTGCTTTAACTGGCTGTAAAGTAGTGAATCATCATATAGTGAAACTGACTGGATCAGCCGAACTGCAAGGGGCAGAAATACATTTACCGACTACAACAGGTCATGTTTATCTTTCAACAGAAAAAATGACTGAAAAAGAGAAAGACATTCTAAAAAGCATCTTACCTTTTCAATGTTTAATAATTACCACGTCTGAACCTTTTGATATGCAAAATAGAGTGGTTCATTTCCGTGATTTTAGATTTAAAAAACTTCCAATCGGTGATTCTGTATGTCGAAAAATAAAAGTAGGGACACGAATCAGTGCGGCATTTTAAAAATGTCCGGTTAAAGTTTGTTTGATTTTTTCAATGGCATTATTTGTAGTTTCTTCCGCTTTGGCTATGCTGATTGGTAAGGAAATCAATACTTCTAGGCCGCCTTGCTCCCGATTGCGAATAACCATTTGCCCTTGATGAATATCAACAATACGCTTGACGATAGCCAGCCCTAAACCACTTCCTTGAACGGTACGTGCCGAATCACCACGAACAAAGGGTTGCATTAGTTCATCGACTTGATCAGGCGGAATACCTTCACCGTGATCGGCAACGCTAATTAAAATCTGATCTTCAACTTGATGGGCAGAGAGCTCAATCGGTTCTGCACCATAGCGTTTGGCATTATTGATTAAATTGGCAATTAAACGCTTTAAAGACAAGCTGCGTGCTGGAATAATTGGTAGTGGTTGTGGCTGAAAACGAATATCTAAAGGTTGGAATTGGACAATCAATTCTTGGAGCAAAGTGTTGAGATTGGTATCTGTCAAATCTTCATCTGAACCATCGCGCATATACGAAATAAACTGATTCAGAATCGCATCCATATCATCGACATCGTAAATCAATCCTTCACGGAAAAACTCATCAGGCAACATTTCTGCGGTTAAACGAATGCGAGTCAGTGGCGTGCGTAAATCGTGGGAAATGCCCGCTAACATGATTTGTCGATCACGTTCAATTTGTTCAAGCGTATAGACCATGTGGTTAAAGGCTTGGTTTACCTTACGAATTTCAAATGGACCGTGATTGGTGTCCAAATAAGGGGCTTTGCCAATTTTACTGTATTGAGCGGCTGCATTTTGCAAACGGCGCAAAGGACGATTCATTTGTCGGACTAAAATCAAAATGATGATTGAAGATAAAATCGGCACGCCAAACAACCACGTCGCAATCAGTTCAACACTATAATTTGCATAGGTTTTTAATGGTTCACGTACCCAATTACCATTCATTTCTGGTGTTTGAATCCAAAACCGTGGAATTGGTTTAAATTTGAAATAGACCGTGACTTTCTCTACACCCAGTTCTTTGGCGAGTTTTTTTTCAATTTCATCGGTGAACAGTTCAGCAATAAATTTATCTTCGATTTTTGGAAATTCTTTAGGATCGGTAATGTATT
>DAOMAH010000293.1:0-2601 GCA_035426725.1 Acinetobacter sp. | reverse complement strand
CGAACCAAAAATTCCAGGATTAGAAGTTTCTGAATAATTATGTACAAAGTAATGGTATTCCCCCACCATCAATTTGCTTAAGGTCACGATTTCAGGGCCATAACTATCGGTATCATCAACATCTAAATTGACAAATGGATGTTGTAACAGCGCACCTTGTTCAGAGTAATAAATATGACTACCATCTGGTGCAATAACATGGGAGTCAATATCTGATGGTTTTTCACCCCATGATAATCGTACAGTTACGTTTTGATTAGACTCACTTAAAACCAAACAATCATTTAATGTTGTATTGGAAGCTGAAACCACACGCTCAACGGTGTTACTGCGTAAAGTATTCGACTGACCATTAATTAAAACTGTCGAATTTTGTTTTGCTTGGATGCTAAATTCACCCGTGCTATTGGTTTTTGCAACGCTATAGCCCGAATAGTCTTTCCCTTCTAATAAGATTTGCGCATTCGCCACTCGTTTGCCAGTCGAGTCTGCCAAACATCCAGCCACATTGGTCGTTTGATATGGAATATCGGCATTAACTGCATTTAAGGTGCTCGATGTTCCTGCATAGAAGCGATTGCCATTTACATCTTCTTGTAAGGTTAAAATACGATCGGCATCTTGCAGCCAATAACCGCGAATTGGGTCAAAATAATATAATGGGATCGTTGCTGGGGCATTACCTCGCGCCATCAATGGAATACGAATATTCGCCAATTGGTTTGCGATTAATTCAACTTTTGCACCCGTGCTATCTCTTAAATCAATCACCATCGCACCGAAACTTTCAAGTGGGGCTCTTGAATTATTCACTTGCGTTGCCAAATCGCCTGGCATATTGCGAACGTCTTGTGCGGTATTAATTAATGCAATACTGACTTTTACATCACCTTGAATCGCTTGACCATCTGTACGACGCAAACTATTCGGTGGAATTACCACTTGTGCTGTGCTTGCAGTCAAGTTAATTGTCCCGCCTGTAAGCGCAGAAATTGCACCCGCCAACCTTAATGGAATCAATTGAATAACCACACCTGTCAGCTCTTGCTTATCGGCGAGATCAACAGTAATGAATTGGTCAGCATAGCCAGTTTTACTAATTTTAATGACTGAACGACCCACTGCCACTTTCTGCAATTGTGCTTTACCATCAGCATTTGTACTTGCCGATAATGTGCTACCTACCACACTCACTTGAGCCGTCGAAATTTGCGCTCCAGTGCTATTATCAAAAACCTGCAAGGCTACATTTGCTGATGCGCTTGGCACTGGTTGCTGCACATCATCTTTTGCAGTGTCTTCGTCATTACAAGCAGCCAGCCCTATACTGAGTGCTATTACTAATGGTAATTTTGTTAAAACATTTAAATGGTTCATTTTAATTTTCCTAATAATTTTGCAATAACATCTATTTTTATGGTGAAAATAAAGTAAAAATTGATAACTAAAATACACAATAGGTTTATTGATTTTATTTTAATTTATAAATATTTACTCATATTTTATAGAATAACACCCTCTGGAAGTATTGCAGAGAAATATAGCTGAAATTTATTAACGAAGGAAGAAATTTAATATAAGTTTTTAATTCACGGATATTATTAAAATTATCGAATCAGCATGAACCCAATTGAATTGCGTAACTTGGTTTTGGTTTCTGAAATGATTGTGCGTTGTGCTATGGAACGGATAATCTCGTGGTTTGCATTACACCTTGGATTATCCTGAAATGTCGAATGAAGTCCGTAAAACGGTTTTAACGCCACCAAACTTTAAGGTGGAACAGCCATTAGTAAATACATGAGCTATTCTAGATTTTATAAAATGCATCGTCTTTATCAATGCCAAATCGTTTTTCTAAATATGCAAAAACTCTAACTACTCGCGTAAGGCGCAAGCACCCACAACAAAATTAAAAACTTAGAGTACCTCAGAATCATAAAAAATAACACAATAATTGGCTGGGTGCTTGTCGCACTTGACGCGCAAGTTAGGCAGGCTTACGCCTTTAATATTCAATTACCTTACCCTCAATCAACGTGCCATTGCTCAAAGTTATTTTAAGTGAACCCCAAGGCTTTTCATCATTTATTGGACTATACCATTCGCCAACAATAATACCGTTCTCAATAGAAAATAGTTTAATGCCATCCCACGATATTCTTTTTGTTACCCATGACAACTTGTTATCGGCAATTTTTGCCACACGAAGGCCGTCACTCACTACAATTTCTCCCTCGTCAGAAACAACCCAAACAATATTAAAAAAGTAAGACTGAGGAAGATAACTATCTATTATATTTTTTATTGACTCCAAATTGGGCAAACAATCACTGTAGGCAGCTTGAAATGAAGCAAATAACTCATCATATGCTTGATAGTCTAGCTCACCTATTTGAATTGCAATTTCAAAACCGTCAAAATATTCTCCCTCATCTAAGGCTTTATTAATAAAAGCCTTTAAAGATTCTTTTGGAGAATTTCCAAACTCAATTGCTAAACTGACACCGATTATATCTTTGAGTTTCATCCACTCTCTCTAATATGCCTAACGCCTGAGTTAAGCCGGGCCGCTTTGCGGCCTTGGGCAAGTGAAACTTG
>DAOMAH010000292.1:0-2628 GCA_035426725.1 Acinetobacter sp. | reverse complement strand
TTTAAGTTTCATCGTTTACATCCTCGCTTAATTTGTAACAAATCCTACACATTACACTTATATGACAAAACGATTAAAATCTTATTTATTTATTCTATTTTTGACTAAAGCTTATCCTTGTATGCACACTAAAATTATGCAGACCTCGTACTAAAAAACTCCACCTTAAAACAAAATAACATTACAAATCAAATAATTAATAAGATTAAATTGATAGACAAAAGTCAACCAAATTGATCTAAGAAAATTCAAATGATACTTTTAAAGATATTGAATATTGTGCTGAAAAATCCGCTAAAAATATATAATTATTTCGGTATGATGAAAATTGAGAGCAGTTTTGTAATCTTAATAATCCATCATGCCATCTTATTTTTCCAGAAAAAGATCGGGGCTAAACATAAAATCGCGATTGCACATATCAGGCTTAAATAAAAATAATAACCGAGTGCATCTGCGATCACTCCACTACCCAAATACAGCACGCCGCTGACGGTCGCCATAATTGAAACCTGAAAGGTGAAATCTGTGCCTGCATAGTGTTTACGGCTATATTGCATAATGAGCGTCAACATCACCACCAAAAGCATGGCAGAACAAGCATCTTCAAAAGCATTCACGCCATATAACCACATGGGTACGGTTTGAAGCTGACTTTCATAGCGATACGCCAAAAACACATATCCCACTAAACTAATAATTTTTAAAATAGAAAATAGAATTAAACTATTTGCTCTGGAAAAAAATCGCAGCAACAAGCCTGCCAAAGCAGCACCCAACAAAGCTGCCACAGCTCCAAACATGGTGATATACACCCCAATTTGAGTAAAATTCAGCCCCATATCAACCATCAATGGTTTGAGCAGCGGCCCTGCCAAACCATCCGCCACTTTAAAGCTGATCAATACCATCAACCAAGTTTTCAATTCTGCAGATGAGTTGAAATAATTGAAATATTGTCTAATCGCTTGCGTGAATGAAATGCCAGTTTGATTCACATTCTGCGTAGATTTTGAATGATATGGTTCTCGATAAAACAAAATAGGCAACAGATTTAAAAAAACTAACAGTGCCAATGCAAGAAAAGTCCGTTGCCAGTTAAACCAATCCAAGCACCACAACACCGCCCCACCACCAACAATAAAACCAAGCCTTGAGCCAATCACTTGAAAAGTATTGCCCCAATGTTGCTGATCACCGTTGAGTAGATTGACTGCCAAAGCATCGGTGGCGATATCTTGCGTTGCACCTGTTAAATTTAATAACAGCAATAAACTAAAAAAAATCAATAAATACTGCGGTTGATCTAAATCTTGAATAGGGAAAAAAGACAAGATGACCAAAATGATCACGCTACAGAATTGAGTCGGAACAATCCAACTGCGGTAGTGTCCTGAATAAATCTCCCTATATCCCTCTTTTCCAAAGAGGGACTTATAAGGCAAGGCATAACGATCAACATAAGCTGCCCAAAAGATCTTGATAGACCACGGCAACATCAATAAACCAAAGCCACCAATATGCGCTAAAGACACTCCTTGCGCCCTTAAAATCACAGGTAAAGCATGCGTCATAAATCCAACAGGTAAACCTTGCGCCCAATAGAGAGAAAACAACAAGACATAGAGCGTTCGGCTATTCGGCATTGAAATTTTTCTACATCAAAATATGATGGATGAACTGTATCCATTTTGCTCAAATTTTAAAAGATGAACATTATTTTTTGCCAATGCAGTGCTCGCTCCATCGGTTTATGATCAAAATATAAGGTCAAAGATTATAATATTTATGTCACAGCATTTTCCCGCTTTACCCGAACAAGTTCCGCAACGTGGTACTGCATTGAGTCGGCTGTTTTGTCAAAAATTATTCTTTGCGCATGGGTGGAAAGTTTCAGGGGAAATCCCCAATTTAGCTAAAGCCGTTGCCATTGTCTCGCCACACACGTCGAATGTTGATGCATGGTATGGTTTTTTGGCCATTGGTGCATTGGAGCTAAAAATAACGGTACTCGGCAAAGATAATCTATTTAAACCGCCGTTCAGACCCTTTTTAAATTGGGTTGGGATTATTCCCGTGCATCGTGATAGCGCGCATGGACTCACCCACCAAGTGGTCACGACCATTCAACAAACCGATAAAATTTGGATTGGTATGGCACCTGAAGGCACACGTAAACATGCCACGAAGCTAAAAAGTGGCTTTTATCACATTGCCTATGATGCAGGTATTCCAATCGTCATGTTTGCCTTTGATTATGAATGCAAAACTATCCATTGCTTAGGCACATTCCATCCCACAGGTGACTACGATGTGGATTTAGATAAAATCATGCAACGCTATGTTGGGCATTTTTCACAGAAAAATCCAGATTGGTTAGCCGAACCCTTACAAAATCTAGTGAAAAAAAACTAGAAAACTGGGGCTAAACCTGCTTTTATGTGCCCATCTTTTTGTCTATTTTATCTACATTTAATATGAAAATTGCACGAATTTCCGCTTTGGCACTGCTAGGTTTTGCATTACTCGGTTGTGATCAAACTGCAAAAAAAACCACCCCTACAACACCAATTAAAGCCCGTGAACCTGTAATTGCCATTGCACTCGGTGGCGGTGGTGCCAAAGGTT
>DAOMAH010000291.1:0-2633 GCA_035426725.1 Acinetobacter sp. | reverse complement strand
CATATTTGGAAATGTTCTCTAAACATGCAGAAAAGATCTCAAACATGTTAATGTTGAGATTTTTTATAGTAGGACTTGCACTAGCAACAAATCTAATAAACTTAAAGATCAGGATGATATGATCAAAATGACTTAAAATCTTTCTTTGCGCATTTTTTTAATATAAGTGTGGCTTTGACTCGTCAATCACTCAAAAATGTAAAAAATAAATAATTATTATCAATATCTTAAAGGTTTTTATTCCAAAACATTTCTCTAAAGCATTAAAAATAAAGTGAAGTAAAAAACAATGCATGACCCTAGCGTCACGGCTTGATACAACTTGTTGTGTTCTTTTTAGATATAGTTATCGTAAGATTAGCGAAGCATTGTGTGCGCAAAACTGTGTGCACGCTTTATGACATCAACTCAGAATCCTCCACAACTAGGAGATCAGGCATGATCCACGCTGGCAATGCCATTACCGTCCAAATGCTTGCGGACGGAATTGCAGAATTCCGCTTTGACTTACAAGGTGAGTCGGTTAATAAATTTAACCGCGCAACCATTGAAGACTTTCAAGCAGCCATTGCTGCTGTTAAAGCCAATAATGACATTAAAGGTTTAGTGGTTAGCTCTGCTAAATCAACTTTTATTGTTGGTGCAGATATTACTGAATTCGGCGATAACTTCGCTCAAGGTGAACAAGCCATTGTGGATTGGCTTTTGCCTGTAAATAATGTCTTCAACGCTTTTGAAGATTTAGACATTCCCAAAGTTGCCGCGATTAACGGTATTGCTTTCGGTGGTGGTTTTGAAATGTGTCTTGTGTGTGACTATCGTGTCATGTCTGAACAAGCACAAGTCGGATTACCAGAAATCAAACTAGGGCTTTACCCTGGTTTTGGTGGTACGGTTCGTTTAAGCCGTGTGATTGGTATCGACAATGCTGTTGAATGGATGGCAATGGCGAACCCTAAACGCCCTGCTGCTGCCCTTAAAGATGGTGCGGTTGATGCCGTTGTTGCTGCTGACAAACTACAAGAAGCGGCAATTGACTTGGTAAAACAAGCGATTTCAGGTCGTTTGAACTGGAAAGCGAAACGCCAAGAAAAATTAGACCCTGTTAAATTGAATGCATTAGAACAAATGATGGCATTCAATAGCGCAAAAGGTGCGGTACTTGCAAAAGCAAACCCTGCACAATACCCTGCGCCAAAACTATTGCTTGATTCATTACAAGCAGGTGCAAGCCTTCCACGTGATGAGGCTTTAAAAGCTGAAGCTCAAGGCTTTGCAAAAGCAGCAGTTACCCCACAAGCAGGCGCATTGATTGGTTTATTCATCAATGACCAAGTAGTGAAGAAAACTGCGAAAAAATATGAAAAAGGTGCGCATCCAGTGAACCAAGCGGCTGTATTGGGCGCGGGTATCATGGGTGGTGGTATTGCTTACCAAACGGCAAGCAAAGGCACACCAATCATCATGAAAGATATTGGTAATCCACAACTTGCATTGGGTATGAGCGAAGCCAATGGCTTACTCACCAAGCAAGTTGAACGCAAAAAAATGACACCTGCGAAAATGGGTGAAACATTGGCTCGCATCCGTCCAACTTTAAGCTACGATGAGTTTAAAGAAGTGGATATCGTGATCGAAGCGGTGACTGAAAATCCAAAAGTGAAAGGTATCGTGCTTGCGGAAACTGAAAAAAATGTTCGCGAAAACACGATCATTGCTTCTAACACATCAACGATTTCAATCACACGTTTAGCTGAAAATCTACAACGTCCTGAAAACTTCGTCGGTATGCATTTCTTCAACCCAGTACACATGATGCCATTGGTTGAAGTCATTCGTGGTGCGAAGACCTCTGAAGAGGCGATTGCAACAACTGTCGTTCTTGCTCAGAAAATGGGTAAAACGCCAATCGTTGTGAATGACTGCCCTGGTTTCTTAGTCAACCGTGTATTGTTCCCTTACTTTGGTGCATTCGACCTTCTTGTAAAAGATGGCGCGGATTTCCAACAAGTCGATAACGTGATGGCGAAGTTCGGCTGGCCAATGGGCCCTGCATACTTGATCGACGTTGTTGGTATCGATACAGGTGTTCATGGCGCAGAAGTGATGGCGGAAGGTTTCCCTGACCGTATGAAGCCAGACTACAAAGGCGCGATTCAAGCCATGTACGAAGCGAAACGTTTAGGTCAAAAGAATGACGTTGGTTTCTACAAATATGTGTTAGACAAAAAAGGCAAAAAAGCGAAAACAGTTGATCCAACTGCTTACGAAATCATTGCTCCTTTTGTTACGGGTGAAAAACGCGAGTTTGATAACCAAGAAATCATTGACCGCTTGATGCTTGCTTTTGGTAACGAAACAGTTCGTTGCTTAGAAGACAACATCGTGGCGACAGCTGCTGAAGCAGACATGGCGATGATTATGGGTGTTGGTTTCCCTCCATTCCGTGGCGGCCCATGCCGTTATATCGACCAAACAGGTGTTGCTGAATACGTTGCGCTTTGCGACAAGTATGCACACTTAGGTAAGGCTTATGAAGCGCCGCAAATGCTGCGTGACATGGCTGCTAACAACAAAAAATTCTACGGTTAAGGAGCAACGTGAATGGCTAATTTAAATCCACGTGACGTTGT
>DAOMAH010000290.1:0-2637 GCA_035426725.1 Acinetobacter sp. | reverse complement strand
ATAGAAACAAATGGATATTTGACTTGTAGTCAATGTAATTCAACAAATAGGGTTATTGAAATAGGTCGTCAAGGTGTATACAAGTGCGGCACTTGTAGACATGATTTATTGGTTATTAATAAAGAAAAACAGGATTCTAAAATAATCCCTCTTTTAGTCGCTTCGATTTTTATTGGTGGTATAGGTGGTTTTGGAATTGATAAAATTCAAGAGATGTTGAATCCAGCAGAGATTCATTATTATAAATTGCAAACGACGTGGACAGAGTCACAGGTAAAGCACTTTGATATGAAATGCAAAGCTAGTTTAACAACGACTAAGCTTAATTGGTCGACTGACAAGATTGCTAAAACCTGTACTTGCTACGTTAGTTTTATTGCAGAGAATACAGATTTTCCGAGATGGAGAAAGTTAAGTGATGCTACTGTAAGTGATGGAATTAAAGAATGCCAATAGGTGATATTGAACAGAATGAACAAGTCACTAAGTTTTTAAAACTCTTGGAAGCTTGCTATGATGGTAAGTTAAAGCCTTTTAGTGATGAATTTTCAAATTTTGATGATTCTTTTTATGAAAAATTAAGAAAAGAAGTACAACGTTGCAAGTCAGGTAAAATTTCAGCTAACAAAGAAGATACTTTTAAAAAATATAACTTTTTCTTGGAATATAAGCTTTGGGAAAAGAATAATACAGATATGAAAATGAAAAATTTTGATTTAAAAGTTGATGGTTTAATTAAAAGTATATGTAAATGAGAAAGGGAGCTAGAAGCTCCCTAATTTTTTTATTTACATGCACCAGGAACACGGCAAGCGCAACTAGATGGAGCATGACATGCATGATCATCTCCACATCTTGCAGCTGTTGTGAAATCAGGATATGGGCCAAACCATATTTCGTATAACTCTTTTGTTCTTTTAAAGGCTCTTTCTAAGTTTTGTTGATCTAACTCATCATGAATTCCAAAATATGGATAATGGTGCAGATAAGCCCCAAATACTTTTAAACAATCCATTTGATAGTTCCTTGTATCTAGAATATGCGCATGCCAAAACTCATCTACTAATTTGTTTGGTACAAATGTTTCTTTGGGATAAAAATATTTAAGAGCTAAAAATTTTTTATATTCTTGCTCAGTAAACTGACATATATCTTTTGACATAACAGCTTCTTTATCTGACGTAAGTTTAAACTTTAATTTGTCAAAATTTAAAGCTTCGATAGATGCAGGTAAAAGGGTGCTTTGTAGAGTTGTGTCGATTATTAAATTAATTGCTAAATTTGTCATGAGCTTATCCTTTTCGAATGTCTGAAGTGTTGTAGTAATTAGGCTACGAAAGGAATAATGCCAGTTTGAGTATTTTCAAAAAGGGACAAATAAGGGACAAAAAAAACCCTCGCATTCACGAGGGCTTTTCACAAATCAAACGTCTAATTAAACACGTTCGATAATCGTCGCGATACCTTGACCAAGGCCGATACACATCGTCGCAAGACCGATTTGCGTATCTTGTTGTTCCATCACGTTCAACAATGTCGTCGTAATACGCGCACCAGAACAGCCCAATGGGTGACCTAATGCAATCGCACCACCATTGTGGTTGATGATGTCTTGCTTGTCATAAACGCCTAAGCCTTTCATCACAGATAAGCCTTGAGCAGCAAACGCTTCGTTTAATTCGATGGTTTGGATATCCGCCATCGTTAAACCAGCACGTTTAAGCGCTTTTTGCGTTGCAGGCACAGGACCGTAACCCATGATCGCAGCATCACAACCTGCAACCGCCATAGAGCGAATCACAGCACGTGGTTTTAAACCAAGCGATTGCGCACGTTCAGCAGACATTAACAACATTGCAGATGCGCCATCAGAAAGTGCAGAAGAAGTTGCCGCAGTTACTGTACCTGCTTTACTTGGGTCAAACACAGGACGCAATGCTGAAAATGCTTCAAGGTTGGCATCAGCACGAATTACTTCGTCGATGTCACACAAAATTTTGAAGCCATTTTGGTCATGACCTTCAACACCAACGATTTCGTTTTTAAAACGACCTTCGAGAGTTGCAGCCCAAGCACGACGGTGAGATTCAACACCGAAAGCATCTTGTTCTTCACGAGAAATTTGGTTCATACGACCTAACATTTCAGCCGTTAAGCCCATCATGTTCGATGCTTTCGCATAGTGTTTAGATGCTTCAGGGTTGAGGTCGATGCCGTGCATCATGCCTACGTGTCCCATATGCTCTACACCACCGATGATGAATACATCACCTTGACCCGTCATGATTTGCGCAGCAGCAGTATGGATTGCCTGCATAGACGAACCACACAAACGGTTAACCGTTTGACCAGCAGCAGTCTTAGGCAAGTCAGCCAATAAACCAATATTACGAGCAACGTTCATGCCTTGCTCTAAAGTTTGGTTTACACAGCCCCAAATTACGTCTTCAACTTCATTGGTATCAAACTGGTTACGAGCAACAAGTGCACGTACTAATTCAGCAGATAAACTGTCGGCACGTACATTGCGGAACATACCGTCACGTGATTTGCCCATGGCAGAACGAACACCATCGACAATCACAACGTCACGTGGATTTAAATTAGCCATTCACGTTGCTCCTTAACCGTAGAATT
>DAOMAH010000289.1:0-2639 GCA_035426725.1 Acinetobacter sp. | reverse complement strand
AGCGAGATGGGTTTAATGGATCGGTAACAGTCGGGCTACCCAATAAAAAGCGTACTTGTTGGAAACTCATGCCAACTTGTACTTGCGCCGCTTGAGCTTGTGTTAATGGGGTGCCTTGTGGAATATCGACTTTATAAACACCAAAAATTGAACAACCGCTCAGTAAAGAAGTGACGAATAACGTCAACATGATTTTTTGCATTTTGCTACACTATCCTGATAAATGATGATGCATTTGATCTAAGGATAGATCATACTGCATCTAAACTCTATTGCCTATTGCAACTTAAGATTAGTTGAGAGACCTTTTTTCATGCCTATTTCCAATCAAGACTTACGTAAAGCTGGACTAAAAGTTACCCTACCTCGTATTAAGATTTTGGAATTATTAGAAAATTCAAAACAACATCATTTAAGTGCTGAAGATATTTATAAAACCTTGCTTGAACAAGGGGAAGATGTAGGCTTAGCAACGGTTTATCGCGTTTTAACTCAATTTGAGTCAGCAGGAATTATTCAGCGACATCATTTTGAAAATAACCACTCAGTTTTTGAAATTATGCAGGAAGATCATCATGATCATTTGGTCTGCTTAAACTGTAATAACGTGGTAGAGTTTACCAATCATATCATTGAAAATGAACAACATGCTGTGGCAGATCAGCACGGTTTTGCTTTGACTGGACATTCTTTGAATCTGTATGGTTATTGTAATGAAGCTGAGTGCCAAGAGGTTTTTCGTAAGAAATAAAATCTTCACTGGTGAAATGCGTGCATTTAACAAAAATGCACAAATAAAAAAGGAAAGTTATAAAAATTTTCCTTTTTTTATAGCTTTAAGTTTAATTATTGACCATCAAAGGTAATGTTTTTGCTGGCACTTAATAATTGATCTGCACCGCCTTCTTCCGACAATTTAATGGTTAGACGCAAATCATTCGGCGAATCGGCATGTTTAAGTGCATCTTTATAGGTAATTTCACCCGCTTTATACAGATCAAATAAGGCTTGGTCAAAAGTCTGCATCCCTAATTCACGCGAACGTTTCATTAGGTCTTTAATTTCATGTACTTCACCTTTACGAATATAATCCGCTAAAAGTGGTGTATTGATTAAAATCTCAATTGCTGCACGACGGGCAGTACCATCTGGCGTAGGAACAAGCTGTTGTGCAACCATTGCTCTTAGATTGAGTGACAAGTCCATATGCAACTGTGCATGTCGATCTGCATCGAAGAAATGAATAATACGATCGAGTGCTTGGTTCGCATTGTTCGCATGCAGAGTCGCAAGTACCAAATGTCCTGTTTCTGCAAATGCAATGGCATAGTCCATGGTTTCGCGAGAACGAATCTCACCAATCAGAATCACATCTGGTGCTTGACGTAAGGTATTTTTTAAAGCGACTTCAAATGAATCGGTGTCAATGCCAACTTCACGCTGTGTGATAATACAGCCCTGATGTTGATGGACAAATTCAATTGGGTCTTCAATGGTAATGATGTGACCTTTAGAGTTTTGATTTCGGAATCCAATCATCGACGCCAAAGAGGTTGATTTACCTGTACCTGTTGCCCCTACAAAGATAATAATCCCCCGTTTGGTCATTGCGAGTTCTTTGAGAATTACAGGTAGTTTTAGGTCATCCATGGTTGGAATGTGCGTTTCAATTTTACGCAGTACCATGCCTGGCATATCACGTTGTTGAAATGCACTTACACGGAAACGCGCAGTCTTTTCACGGTTTACAATTGCAAAGTTACATTCTCGGGTTTCGGCAAATTCTTTACGTTGTTTGTCCGACATAATCGACTGGAGCAGCTGACCAGCCATATCGCTGGTTAATTTAGCTTTTGCAACAGGAACAATCTGCCCGTTAATTTTCATTGAAGGTTCAACATCTGCAGTAATAAACAAGTCAGATGCATTCTGTTGAATCATCAAATTAAGTAAGTCATTAAATTCCATGAGATTTCTCGAATATGATAATTGTTATAGGAATGATTCTGGCTGTTTCGCTACGTTACGTGCCGTTTGCGGGCTAATCACACCTTTTGAAACCAAAGTTTTAAGACTTTGATCTAGTGTGGTCATGCCGTAGTTAGCACCTGTCTGGATGGCAGAATACATTTGCGCCACTTTGTTTTCACGGACAAGGTTACGAATAGCAGGAATCCCGATCATAATTTCATGCGCAGCGACACGACCGCCGCCATTCTTTTTCAATAACGTTTGAGAGATTACAGCTTGCAATGATTCTGAAAGCATGGCACGAACCATGTCTTTTTCTTCAGCAGGGAATACGTCAATGACACGGTCAATAGTTTTTGCCGCAGAGGTGGTATGTAGTGTCCCAAAGACCAAGTGGCCTGTTTCCGCAGCAGTTAATGCAAGACGAATAGTTTCTAAGTCACGCATCTCACCGACCAAAATAATATCTGGATCTTCACGCAGTGCAGAGCGAAGAGCTTCATTAAAGCCGTGTGTATCACGATGTACTTCACGTTGGTTAATTAGACATTTTTTCGATTGGTGTACAAATTCGATTGGATCTTCAACGGTTAAAATATGGTCGTAACGGTTTTCATTGATATAGTCGATCATCGCTGCAAGCGTGGTTGATTTACCTGAACCCGTTG
>DAOMAH010000288.1:0-2643 GCA_035426725.1 Acinetobacter sp. | reverse complement strand
TCATTTGGTTGGCTTCTGAAACAAAACCAGAGTCGAATCAATGGGGTAAACCTGCAAAATAATTACATACAAATTAAAAGGGCAAATATTCAACAGATTTGCCCTTTTAATATTAACTAGCCATATTTTTTGGCAAAATCTTCATCAGAAGTACACAAATAAATAATAAATTCTATAAAAGCAATAAGACTGGGAATGAATGTCCAGCAGAAGATGAGATAAATAATTCCCCAACCAATTCGACCTAAATAAAATTTATGAATTCCTAAACCACCAAGAAAAAACGCTAAAATGATAGCAACAACACGACTTTTTTGTCCGATTTGTTGGTGGTGAGTGACTGGATTGGTATTTGATCTTAAAACAAAGATACTTATCGCTTCATTGTTATAGTTAGTATCAAAATCAACTACCATTCCTTTAAAGGGTGATGCAGAATCCTTCCATTCCTGACCAGAGAAAGTGTAGCGTTTACCATCATCTCCAGATATGTAACCTGTATTGGTTTGAATCGAAAAATCTAATATTTGTCCTTTCATGTATTAACCTAGTTTTTGTATTGTTAAAGAGACGGGTAAAATTTGGTATTGCTATGGATAAAATTTTAAATGTGGATAAATACTAGATTATCCACACCATCAAATCTTAAAAATTAATCTAAAAGTCGCTTCATCAACTCATTTACTTGTGCAGGGTTGGCTTTACCTTTTGCAGCTTTCATCACTTGACCAACAAGACCGTTAAAGGCTTTTTCTTTACCAGACTTGTACTCTTCGACCATTTTTTCATTGGCTGCAAGCACGTCTTTAATAATCGCTTCAATCGCACCAGTATCGGTTTCTTGCTTTAAGCCTTTCTCAGCAATAATGTCATCTGCAGATTTTCCTTCTGCTTCCCACATAAAGCCAAAAACTTGCTTGGCGATTTTACCGTTAATGGTATTGTCGATAATACGTGCGATCATACCACCCAATTGCTCAGCAGAAACAGGTGACTCGGTAATTTCTAAGTTGGCTTTATTTAAAGCCGCAGAAAATTCACCCATCACCCAGTTGGCAGCCACTTTACCTTGTGCAGCACCGCCAGCAGCAGCCACAACGGCTTCATAGAAGTCTGCCAGTTCACGTGACAGCGTCAAAACGTGCGCATCGTATTTTGTTACGCCAAAATCAGCCACGAAACGCTCACGACGAGCAGCTGGCAACTCAGGCAATGCAGCGCGCGCCGCTTCAATTTGCGCATCGGCAATAATTACAGGCAACAAATCGGGGTCGGGGAAGTAACGATAGTCGTTGGCTTCTTCCTTAGAACGCATTGAGCGTGTTTCCATCTTATTCGGATCGAATAAACGGGTTTCTTGGTCGATCTTGCCACCATCTTCCAAAATTTCCATTTGACGTTCGATTTCAACATTGATGGCTTGTTCAATAAAACGGAATGAGTTGAGGTTTTTCAACTCGCAACGTGTACCGAATGGTTGACCCGGACGACGAAGTGACACGTTACAGTCACAACGGAACGAACCTTCCGCCATGTTGCCGTCAGAAATACCGAGCCAACGTACTAAAGTGTGAATCGCTTTAATATATGCCACTGCCTCTTCAACTGAGCGCATATCTGGCTCAGATACGATTTCTAAAAGCGGTGTACCTGCACGGTTTAAATCAATCCCCGACATGCCTTCGAATTGGTCATGAATCGATTTGCCTGCATCTTCCTCTAAATGTGCACGAGTCACGCCAATACGCTTCACAGTGCCATCTTCAAGTTGAATGTCGATATGACCTAAGCCGACAATTGGATTGTCCATTTGGCTGATTTGGTAGCCTTTCGGCGAATCAGGGTAGAAATAGTTTTTACGCGCAAACACAGACGCTTGATCGATATAGGCATCAATGCCCAAACCGAAACGAATCGCCAAATCCACCACTTCTTTATTTAAAACGGGCAATACACCCGGCATGGCAAGGTCAACCAAACTGGCTTGGGTATTTGGGTCTTGACCAAATTCAGTCGATGAACCTGAGAAGATTTTAGAATTTGTAGCAAGTTGGGTGTGAATTTCAATCCCAATCACCACTTCCCAGCCATCGATTAGCAATGACTTAGCTTGAGTGGATTGTTGTGCTGTATTTTGAGCGTTCGACATTATGCATTCTCCTCAGCAATGGCAGCGCGTTTGGTATGCCAATCGGTTGCTTGTTGATATTGATGCACAATCGAAAGCAATTGTGATTCAGACCAGTAGTTTCCAATCAACTGTAAACCGACTGGCAATTGATCTTGGTCAAAACCGACAGGGGCGTTGATGGCTGGCAGACCTGCCAAATTCACCGCAAGGGTGTAAATATCACCTAAATACATTTCGGTCGGACTTAAGTTAGCACCGATTTTATATGCTGTGGTTGGCGCAGATGGCGCAGCAATCACATCGACAGATTCAAATGCTTTGAGGAAGTCTTGCTGAATTAGACGACGGACTTTTTGCGCTTTGACATAATAAGCATCGTAGTATCCAGCAGAAAGGGCATAGGTGCCGATCAAGATACGACGTTGTACTTCTGCACCAAAACCTTCTGAACGTGAACGTTTATATAAGTCCATCAAATCCACAGGATTTTCCGCACGGTAACCATAACGAAC
>DAOMAH010000287.1:0-2662 GCA_035426725.1 Acinetobacter sp. | reverse complement strand
AAACGCTAGACCAATCACAAGGTGAACCACTTGCATATTTGCACGGCGCAGGTAACATCATCCCAGGTTTAGAAAATGCATTGCTAGGCAAAACTGTAGGTGAAAAATTCACTGTTACTGTTCCTGCTGCTGAAGGTTATGGCGAATACAACCCTGAACTCGTTCAAGAAGTTCCAGAGCAAATGTTCCAAGGCGTAGACAACATCCAAGCGGGTATGCAGTTCCAAGCTCAAACTGATGATGGCGTACAAATCGTCACTGTTAAAGCAGTTGAAGGCGAAAACATTATCGTTGATGCTAACTTCCCGTTAGCAGGTCAAGATTTAACTTTTGCTGTTGAAATCATTGAAATTCGTGATGCGACACAAGAAGAACTTGATCACGGTCATGTTCACGGTGTTGGTGGTCATCACCACTAATTCATTTTTGAATTAGATCAAAAGCAAAGCTTCAGCTTTGCTTTTTTATTGCCGAATACTTTTAAAATATTAGAAAATCGCTTAGTTTGATGGACCAAGCAATTGAATCAACTGCGATGTCTCAAAATTATCAACTGATCTGGTTTCGCCAAGATTTAAGAATTCATGATCATGCTGCACTTTGGCATGCGACGCAGGCAGGCCCATGTATCGCCATAGTGATTTTATCGCCCAAACAATGGGAGTTGCATGATGATGCGCCGATTAAAATTGATTTTTATTTACGTCAAATACAAAAATTACAACAAGAACTCGCCACACTCAATATCCCCCTTATCATTCAAAAAATTGAGTTATGGAAAGATATTCCAAACTTTTTTGAAAATTTGATACAAACAAACGATTTTCAAAATATCTATGCCAATATCGAACTTGGCGTGAATGAATTACAACGTGATCAGGCTGTACAAAAGGTTTTCAATCTGCACAAAAAAGAATTCTTTCTTTTTCATGATCGAACACTATTTCCTACTGCTTCGATTCGTAATCAGTCCAACTTGCCTTACCAAGTCTTTGGCGCGTTTAAAAAAACCTGTTACCAACGCTTACAGCATAGCTTGCCGCAATGTTATCCATCTCCTGAGATTCAACAGCCGATTGGTTTCGATTTATCTTTCTTGCATCAAACGGATCTCAAGCAAATACAATTCGAATATGCTGAAAAGATAGAAAAAACTAATACTGAGATTTGGGAAGTAGGTGAATTACACGCACTTAATTTATTAGATCAGTTTATAGATGAACGATTAGCCGATTATAAAACTGCACGAGACTTGCCTGCACACTCAGGAACAAGTCAGCTTGCAGCATATTTGAATATCGGTGTGCTTTCGATACGGCAATGTATTCAGGCTTTGTTCCGCGAACAACACGGCAATTTTGTGATTCATTCGGAAGGACAACAAACGTGGCTGGATGAACTGCTTTGGCGTGAGTTTTATCAACACATTTTGTTTGATTTCCCCAAAGTTTCTAAACATCTCCCCTTCAAAGCCTCAACTCAACCGATTGTTTGGCGAGAAGATCCGTTCGGTTTAGAACAATGGCAGCAAGGTCAAACTGGTATTCCAATAATCGATGCAGGAATGCGTCAATTATTGGCAACAGGTTGGATGCACAATCGGGTCAGGATGATTTGCGCTATGTTTTTAAGTAAAAATTTGCTCATTGATTGGCGCAAAGGTGAACAATGGTTTATGCAACATTTAATTGATGGTGATTTGGCTGCCAATAATGGCGGTTGGCAATGGTGTGCTTCCACAGGAACCGATTCTGTGCCTTATTTCCGAGTGTTTAATCCAATCAGTCAATCACAAAAGTTTGATTCAAATGGCGACTATATTCGCACTTGGGTGGCTGAACTAGCACATTTAGACGCGAAAGCAATTCATGAACCTTTTGCCAAAAATCCTGAGCTGGAACTGGATTATCCCAAACCGATAGTTGACTTAAAAACTAGCCGTTTAAGAGCCATTGAAGCATTTAAATCGCATTTGAATTGATTGATAGATCGTGTAGCGACTGCCATTCAACAATTAAATAATGGTTATTATTTGCAAGTTTTTTTGCTTTTACGTTATGGTGAATACAAATAAAACGAGACTTAAATTATGTCTATTTTAGAATTACTAGAAATAAAACATCCTATTTTTCTCGCACCGATGGCAGGCGTTTCAACTCCTGAACTTGCCGCAGAAGTATCAAATCATGGCGCGTTGGGTTCTTTGGGCTTAGGCGCGAATACACCCGAAACAGCGAGAGCGCAAATTTTAGAAACGCAAGCTTTGACCGATCACCCCTTTCAGGTGAACTTTTTTTGTCACCGACCACACGTGTTAAATCCTGAAAAAGCGCAAGTGTGGATAGAATATTTAACACCTCAATTTGCGCAGTTTAATGCCACGCCCCCGACACAACTCAACTGCATTTATCCGAGTTTTTTAGACAACGATGATTTTTTAAATGTTGTGTTAGAAACCAGTCCTAAAGCAGTGAGTTTTCATTTTGGACTTCCACTGCCCCATCAAATTCAGGCATTAAAAAATGCAGGCATCGTTACGATGGTTTCAGCCACCAATTTGCTTGAAGCCCAAGCAATTGAAGCGGCAGGAATCGACATTATTATTGCTCAAGGGATTGAAGCTGGAGGACATCGGGGTATTTTCAATCAAACTTTTGATGCA
>DAOMAH010000286.1:0-2686 GCA_035426725.1 Acinetobacter sp. | reverse complement strand
TTTTTAGATCATCGTCAAATTCGCCTGAGAATTGCGAACGAAGCACGTGGTAAACATTTCCTCAACCTTTACAGTTATACCTCTACGGCAAGTCTACATGCCGCTTTGGGCGGTGCCGCCAGTACAACCAGTGTAGATTTATCTAACACTTATTTAACATGGTCTAAAGAAAATTTTGTATTAAACGGCTTAACCGTTGACCATGTTGATGAACAACACATGTTTTTTGCCAGTGACTGTTTTGAATGGCTGAAAGAAGGTCATGAGCAATATGATTTAATCTTCATTGACCCGCCGACTTTTTCAAATTCCAAGAAATTTTATGGAACATTTGATGTCCAACGAGATCATTTATCACTGATTAAACGTGCCATGAATCGTTTAGCAACAGGCGGTACTTTATATTTTTCAAACAATTATCGTGGCTTTGAATTAGACCTTGAAATTGAAGGCACCTATGAAGTCGAAGAAATTACGAACGACACCATTGGCTTAGACTATAAGCGAAACCATAAAATTCATCGGGCGTGGAAAATACAACACCCAGTATCTTAATGAATCATTAAGATACTAATTACCACTGAGTGAAACGGTATCTACCGTACGCCCTTGAATGGTCGCCCGCGTACCTGCAAATCGGTAAGTTTGGACATTATCTGACTCATAGCCATAAATCATATAGCGGTCAGATGCTTGGCTGCGTGGCTTAATGGTTGCTTCCTTTTTGTCACGCGGATCATCTACTTCGCTTTTTTTCTGCTCTTCGTGTGGTGACAACACGCTAGTCATAATGGTACTGATACGTATTTCGCGCAAATTTCGGTCGCTGAGTAGCTTTTGGGCACGCCAACGCTCCTCCTCAGGTTTTAGCTGATCTTGTTTTGCTTTATCTATAACGCTTGGTAAAGCATTATTTAATATCCCCGTTTGTAATGCTAATGTTCCATCACTCATTGGTTGGGCTGTCCATCCTAAAACAGGCAGCACAGCGATAAACAAAATTACACCAATGCCTGTGTAATGATGTTGCTTATTTCCCATTGCAATTCATCCTGAATTTTTTTTATTTCCGTTCAAACTAGCAAGTTTTTCATCAAGTCGCAATGTTATTAGTAAGAATCAAGGAAAAATCAGATAAGTTACACAAATACAAAAAAAGAAAGTGATTTAAATCACTTTCTTTTCATTTTTTAATCGAACCAATCAAATTAATTCAATTTAAGTTTACCAAACACCAAATGACCATTGTCAGCAGTGATCAAAATATTATCGCCCGCTTGAAATTCGCCTGATAAAATCTTCTGCGCTAAGCTATTTTCAACTTGCTGTTGAATAGCTCGTTTTAACGGTCGAGCACCAAACACGGGATCAAATCCAGCATCAACTAATAAATCAAAAGCATCATCATCGATACTTAGACTCATCTCTCGATCACTTAAACGGCTACGTAAACGATCCAGTTGAATATCGGCAATCCCTCGAATCTGCGATTTTTGCAATGCATGAAAAACAACTAATTCATCAATACGATTAATAAATTCTGGGCGGAAATGCTGGCTTACCGCATTCATGACCACTTCATGTATTTCATTGTCAGTTGCACCCTCTCCCAATTCACGTACATCTTGCGAACCTAAGTTTGATGTCATGACGATAACGGTATTTTTAAAATCAACCACTCGCCCTTGCGAATCGGTCAGACGACCATCATCCAACACTTGCAGCAAGATGTTAAATACATCTGGATGGGCTTTTTCCACTTCATCGAATAACACCACGCTATAAGGTTTACGGCGTACTGCTTCGGTCAATAACCCACCTTCTTCATAACCGACATAACCTGGAGGCGCACCGACCAATCGGCTCACCGAATGTTTCTCCATAAATTCGCTCATGTCGATGCGAATCATGGCGTCATCACTATCAAATAAGAAATTTGCGAGTGCTTTGGTTAGTTCAGTTTTTCCTACACCAGTTGGCCCAAGAAATAAGAAAGAGCCGCTTGGACGATTTGGATCGGATAAGCCCGCACGTGATCGGCGTACTGCATTGGAAACGGCAATGACTGCTTCATCTTGTCCAACCACACGGTTATGCAGGAAAGTTTCCATTTGCAGCAACTTTTCACGTTCACCTTGCAACATTTTCGTGACTGGAATACCTGTTGCAGCACTCACCACTTCAGCAATTTCATTTTCAGTCACTTTGGTACGGATGAGCTTCGGTTCTTCAGTTTCCTCAACTGTTTCAGCTTGCTCTAGTTGCTTTTGCAATTCTGGAATTACGCCATATTGCAAACGTGCTGCTTCTGCCAAATCACCTTCACGCTTGGCTTTTTCCAATGCCACTCGTGCTTGATCCAAAGCCACTTGTGCTTTTTTATCACCTTCAACCAGCGTTTTTTCTGCTTTCCAAATTTCTTCTAAATCGTTGTACTCTTTTTGCTTCTCAATAATCTGCTGTTCAAGAAGTTTTGCTTCTGCCTGACTGCCTGAATCTTCATCTTTTTTCACAGCTTCGAGCTGCATTTTCAACTGAATCAAACGACGATCAAGTTTGTCTAATGCTTCTGGCTTTGAGTCGATTTCCATCTTAATACGAGATGCTGCTTCATCAATCAAATCAATGGCTTTATCTGGTAATTGACGATCAGTGATATAACGATGAGACATTCTCGCAGCAGCAA